>NZ_DJIO01000042.1:0-36639 GCF_002433655.1 Thalassolituus sp. UBA6592
TTGGCCGCATCAAAGGCCTCCGGCGGTGTCAGAGTATGTTCCAGCCGTTTCAGGATTTCGCGCACTTCCGGCAGCATGGCAGCAGCCCGCAGCGTTGGCTGCAGACCGTTACCGCTGCGTACTAACACCGGGTCACCAAGTTGTTCGCGCAGGCGGTTGAGGGCATGGCTGGTGGCGGACTGACTGAGAAACAGCTTTTCCGCCGCACGGGTCACATGGGCTTCACTGACCAGGGCTTCAAATACCCGTAACAGGTTCAGATCAAAATGATTCAGCGACATGGCAGCCGTTCCGGTAATTTCAGGTTATGCATACTGTGCATACTGCCTTATAAATTATGCATTTCAAACATTTCATGTCATTGGCTAGTCTGATGGCAGAATGCAGTAACCGCTGTAAGCTTTTTATTCCGGCTGCGATTTCTGCGCCGACAAACAGGGAGATCATCGTGAACCCAACCGATTCTGTAACCACCGCCAACGCGGATATGCCGTTATACGCCAATCTGGGCATGACCTTTATGCAGTGCCCGTACGTGACGGATATTGCTAACAGTAAGGCCGACGTTATTGTCGCCGGTGTGCCGTTTGATATGGCTACCTCCGGTCGCCCGGGCGCGCGTTTCGGGCCTGCTGGTGTACGTGCAGCATCTGCCAACCTGATCTGGGAAGGCGCACGCTGGCCATGGGATTTCGCCCTGGATGAGCGTCTGAAAATTGAAGATGCCGGTAATGTGGTGTTCAAGCACGGTGAGCCGCAAACCATGGTGGATAACCTGCAGGCGATGATTAAAGCCATCGTCAGCAGTGGCAAGAAAACCCTGGTATTCGGTGGCGATCACTTTATTGCTCTGCCGGTGATCCGCGAAGTAGCCGCGCAGCATGGCCCGGTGGCGCTGGTGCATTTTGATGCGCATACCGACACTTATGACGGTGGCAGCAAATACGACCACGGCACACTGTTCCACCATGCGGTGCAGGAAGGACTGCTGCACTCGGATAATTCTATCCAGGTCGGGATCCGTACTGCCTATGAAAAAGAAGGCCACCCGTTCGAAGTGATTGATGCGGCAGAAGCTAACGATCTCGGCTGGGCCGGTACGCTGGAACGCATTAAACAGCGCGTGGGCGATAAGCCTGTGTATATCAGCTTTGATATCGATGGTCTGGACCCGGCCTTTGCACCGGGTACCGGTACACCGGTGATTGCGGGTTTAACCAGTGATTTTGCCCTGAAAGTGATTCGCGGTATGCAGGGGCTCAACCTGATCGGTATGGACGTCGTGGAAGTCGCACCGGCCTATGACCATGCGGATATTACCTCTCTGGCGGGAGCAACTCTGGCACTGGAATTTTTATATTCTCTGGCGGCCAGTAAGTAACGCTTTCGGAGGAATGCCTGCGGCATAAACCCGCTCAGTTGCTGTAGTTAATTACTGTAGTTACTTACTTTAGCTACTTACTGTAGCTACTGCAGCTGCTGAAAAAGTGATCAGTCGTGCCCTGTCGGTGGAAAAGTGCAGGGCACGGCAAAAAACTGAATAAATATCCCTGCGGAAGTATGTCAGGAATCTTCGTTGCGCATTAGAATCGCGCCGCCCAATCAGGGTATGTACCAGGAATACTTAAATGACTTTGCTGAAAACTATCAAAACTTCTGCTCTGCTGGCAGCGTTGGCGGTTTCTTCTGCCCACGCAGAACAGGAACTGAACATCTTTAACTGGTCCGATTACATGTCTCCGGATGCCATTCCGGCATTCGAAAAACAGACCGGCCTTAAAGTGAACTACGATGTGTACGATTCCAACGAAATGCTGGAAGCGAAACTGATGACTGGCAGCTCCGGTTACGACATCGTGGTACCAACCGGTTCTTTCCTTGAGCGTCAGATCAAAGCGGGCATTTACGCAGAGATTGATAAAAGCAAACTGAAAAACTACGGCAACCTGGATAAAGAGCTGCTGGCCAAAGTAGAAGCTCACGATCCTGGTAATAAATATGGCGTGCCATACGCATGGGGTACCATTGGTATTGGTTACAACGTTGACGCGGTGAAGAAGCGCTTAGGCGACCAGCCGGTTGATTCATTGGATATCCTGTTCAAACCGGAACTGTCAGCCAAGCTGAAAGACTGTGGCGTGGTAATGCTGGATTCGCCTGCGGAAATTATGTCTGTTGCGCTGAACTACCTGGGTCTGGACCCTAACTCAGAAAACAAAGCGGATCTGGCGAAAGCCGAAGAACTGCTGAAAGCGAACCGCGACAACTATCGTTATTTCCACTCCAGCCGTTATATCGACGAACTGGCAAATGGTGAAATCTGTGTGGCGCTGGGTTACAACGGTGACGTACTGATCGCTCAGGGCCGTGCCGCCGAAGCCGAAAATGGCGTGAACGTGGACTACGCCATTCCGTCTGAAGGCACCATGATCTGGTTTGACCTGATGGCCATTCCAGCGGATGCGCCACACAAAGAAGCGGCGTATCAGTTTATTGATTACGTGCTGAGTGCAGACGTTGCGGCAGGTATTTCTAACTATGTGTATTACGCCGTACCCAATACAGCGGCAGAACCTCTGTTAGAAGACGAAGTGAAAAACCATCCTGGTATTTACCCGTCTGCTGCTGTGAAAGCAAAACTGTTCAGTCAGAAAGCACACAGCGCTAAGTTTGACCGTATCCTCAACCGTGCGTGGACCAATGTCCGTACCGGACGTTAAGGTCTGACGCGGTTATCCTTAAAAGGATAGCAGGATTAAGAAAAGGGTTAAGGCATTGCCTTAGCCCTTTTTTTATTGCACGAAATTGCTGTCTGTTCGATGCAGGGTGCGCACCACGCGCCAGTGACTGTCAGATATGCGTAGGGAATTCGGTGATTCATCCGTCATAGGGTGCGCACTGGTGGCATCAGCTAAGCGCACCAGTCCAGCGCACCAGTCCAGCGCACCAGTCCAGCGCATCAGTCCAGCACACCAATCCGACATAAGCCTTTCCAGCGTGACAGCCGCTGCAAATGTTAAGACGCCAGAAAAGAAAAAAGCTCCATCACCGGGGAGGGATGGAGCAAAGGACGAACGTTGATCTGTCTTGAGGAGGAGGTCCCGAAGCGTTCGTCAGGGAGGTATCAGCCAATATATTTCCGGTGCACCCGTGCGGTAATGCAGGAGAACAGGGTATAGGAAATGGTGCCGCAGCAAGGTGCGACTTCATTGGCCAGCAAATTTTCGCCCCAGAGTTCAACCGTTGAGCCGAGGTTGGCATCAATGTCGGTTAAATCCACGGTGAGCATATCCATGGAGACGCGGCCAATAATTTTGGTGCGCTGTCCGTTAACAATCACCGGCGTGCCATTGACTGCCTGACGTGGATAACCGTCGGCATAACCCACGGCAATGGTGCCGACGCGGGTTGGTTTTTCGCACACCCAGGTACCGGAATAACCAATGGCTTCGCCTGGTTCGAGATCGTGTATGGCGATCACTTCTGAAGTCAGCGTCATGGCCGGTTTCAGCTGGCGGTCGATTTCCGGGTTATCGGTAAATGGTGATGAGCCGTACAGCATAATGCCAGGGCGCTGCCAGTTACGGCGGGCATCGGCATGCATCAGTGTGGCGGCGGAGTTAGCAATGCTGACGTCGGCATCCAGTTCGCGGGTAGCGGCATCGAATACTTCGATCTGCTTCTGCGTCATTGGGCTGGACATATCGTCTGCTGAGGTAAAGTGACTCATCAGAATCACGTCTTTTACCTGCGGCAGTGCTTTCAGCTCGTGATAGACCGCAGCGTACTCTTCCGGGGCAAAGCCCAGACGATGCATACCACTGTCCATTTTCAGCAGCACGGTGATCGGCTGTGACAGCTGAGCGTTTTTGATATCGTTCAGCTGGCGCTGGTTGTGGACACCGGTCCAGAGATTATTGGCGCTGATGTAATCGAGTTCGTCAGCGGTGAAAAAACCTTCCAGCAACAGAATCGGCTGGCCTTCAATGCCTGCTTCACGCAGTTCGACCGCTTCTTCGATGCAGGCAACGGCAAAAGCATCCGCTTCCGGCGCCAGTTTTTTCGCCACGGCGACAGCGCCGTGACCATAGGCGTTGGCTTTTACGACGGCAACGGCTTTCTGCTCCGGTGCCATGGATTTCGCCAGACGGTAATTATGAAGTACGTTATCCAGATTAACGGTAACTGTGGTTGCTCTTGCCATGGTTAATCACCAGCCTCTTACAGAACCATCACAGCTTCAACTTCGATATCCGCATCTTTCGGCAGAGCTTTAACGGCGAAAGCCGCACGTGCCGGATACGGTGCAGAGAAGTAACGTTCCATCACTTCGTTGACCTGAGCGAAGTATTTCAGGTCGGACAGCAGTACGGTAATTTTCACGAATTCGCTCAGTGAACCGTCTGCCGCTTCGGCGATGGCTTTCAGGTTGTCAAATACCTGAACGGCCTGAGCTTCAAAAGATTCAGTAACCATTTCCATGGTTTTTGGATTCAGTGGAATCTGGCCGGAGATGTAAACTGTGTTGCCGGCTTTTACTGCCTGAGAATATGTACCGATGGCAGAAGGGGCGTTTTCAGTGGAGATGATGGTTTTTTCAGTCATGGGAGTACCTTAATCTGCGTTGTCTGTTTGCTTATGGTGTTGCGTTAAAAATTATCGTGTTGTGCGTTGTTTGTTACGTTGTTTCTTGCTTTGTTCTTTCAGGCTTTTTCGATTCTTTTTCGGTGAGACAGCGCCGGCTTACCCGGCGCTTTCAGCATCTGACCGGTTCTGATCAGTAACGATCAATCGACAGGCCATCCGGGTTGATATCGGTTGGCTTACCGGAAACCACGTCGGCAACAAACTTGGCGGTACCCAGTGACATGGTCCAGCCCAGTGTGCCGTGGCCAGTGTTCAGTACCAGGTTATCGTATTTGGTGTTACCGATAATTGGCACGCTGTCCGGGGTCATCGGACGCAGGCCGGTCCAGAATTCTGCCGCTTCCACATCGCCGCCGCCGGGGAACAGATCCTTCACACTGAACTCAATGGCCGCGCGGCGTTTCTGCACCAGATCTTTATTGAAGTTAGCGATCTCAGCGATACCACCAACACGGATACGGTCTTCAAAGCGGGTGACCGCCACTTTGTATTTCTGGTCCATAACGGTGGATACCGGCGCTTTGCTTTCGTCGGTAATTGGCATGGTCAGCGAGTAGCCTTTGAGCGGGTAAATCGGAGCATTGATGCCGATTTTGCCCAGCAGGAAAGGTGAGTAGCTGCCCAGCGATACCACGTATTTGTCCGCAGTCAGTTTACCGGCAGAAGTCTGTACACCTGTGATGGAACCACCGGCAGTTTCGATCGCGGTGATTTCGGTTTCCATCATAAAGGTCACGCCCAGCTTTTTGCACTCTTCGGCCAGACCGTTGGTGAACTTGTAGCAGTCACCGGTACCGTCACCGGGCAGATACAGACCGCCAACGATTTTTTCTTTGACGTTAGCCAGTGCCGGTTCGTGCTTGATACAGGTGGCAACGTCGACCATTTCATGCGGTACGTTACATTTTTTCAGCACATCGACGTCGCCCTGAGCACCGTCCATTTCTTTCTGGCTGCGGAAAACTTCCAGGGTGCCTTTCATGCGTACATCGTAGTCGATGGTGATTTCGTTATTCAGTTCGTGGAAGCACTCGGCACTGTAGCGGGCGACGCGCAGCATACGCTCTTTGTTCACATCGAAAGCTTCCTGTGAACACTGGCCCAGCATCTTCATCATCCAGCCGATGGTCTTGGCATCGAAGTCTTTCAGGCTGAAGTACAGCGGGGATATGTCCTGCATCATCCACTTGATGGCTTTGAACGGTACGCCCGGAGCGCCCCATGGGGTGGAGTAGTCGAATGACAGCATACCAGCGTTGGCATAGCTGGTTTCAGTGGCTGGTGTATCGAGACGGTCAACCACAGTGACTTCATGTCCAGCCTTGGCCAGATACCAGGCGACGGTTACACCGGTAACACCACTGCCTAAGACTAAAACTTTCATAAAACCTCCCAAACGGGCCGAATCTTCAAAATTGATATCACCCAGTGTATGCCTTTTATTCCAGCGAAAAACTTTGAATTTTTGATCTAAAAAGGTTAAAAAACTGGAATGTATTCATTTAATAGCGGATTAAACTTCTGATGGATGACGTTAAAAAGCGCACGCTGGACAAACTTGACATTAGCATACTGCGGGCGCTTCAGAAGGACGGTCGTATCAGTTATGTCGATCTGGCCGATAAGGTCGGTTTAAGTTCCACGCCCTGCATCGAACGTGTGCGCCGTCTGGAGAAAGAAGGCTATATCACCGGCTACCATGCTCATCTCGACCCTGAAATGCTGGGCTATAACATGCTGGTGTTCGTTGAGATCTCGCTGTCGTATCAGTCACCAGATTCCTTCCAGAAGTTCAGCAAAGCCGTACAGGCTCTGCCTTACATCCTCGAATGCCATCTGGTGTCCGGTGATTCCGACTACCTGATCAAAGCCCGTATCAGCGGTATGTCTGAGTACCGTGCCCTGCTCGGCGATATGCTGCTGACCCTGCCCGGTGTTAAGAACTCCAAAAGCTACATCGTGATGGAAGAGGTGAAAGAAAGCCTGGAGCTGCCACTGGATTACCGCAAGAAGTAAACTGCCGCAGCGGCGCAAATGTGTGCCGCTTAATATACATTCTGTTTAAGGGGGATTATGGTGGATTCCCCTTTGCAATGCCTGAGAGCCAGTTGATATGTCTAAAGCGTTAAAAGCCCTGCTGTTGTCCGCCCTGATCTTCCCGGGCCTTGGTCATCTGGTGATCAACCGCCCCATGCGCACTATCGTCTTCGCCGGTATTTCCATGGTGTGTATCTTTAATGTAGTCGCTTTTATCTCTGCTATTTCAGAAAAGGTGCTGGGTGAAGTGGAAAGCGGTGCTATGCCTGCCGACCCGAACCTGATCAGTGAGCGTATTCATGCCGAGATGGCTGCAGGCGGTGATACAGCATCGATGATACTGGTGCTGTTTGGCGTGGTCTGGCTGATTGCGCTGGTGGATGCTTACCGTCAGGGTAAAAAGCTGGATAAAGAGCTGGCTGAAGAGCACAGCCAGGACCAGAAGAGCAGAGAACCGGGCAGCGCAGAATAACTGCTTCATGCAGGATTTCGTATTTTACGGCGTCAGCGGGCTGATCATCGGCTTATTGATATCTCTGCGTTGGCATATGAACTGGCCTGCGGTATTGCTTATATGGGCCGTGTCTTTAATCCCCGGCTGGTTTATTACAGTAGGTGCTCATAAACATGAAGAGAAAGTGCTGGCTGAAGCTGTCACCTTATCCATTACCGGCACCGTCACTGATTATTTCGGGGGTAACGCCCTATACGGCTTTCGTCTGGCAGGTAAGAGCTTCAGAGTATTTAAAAAGAGCCGCTGTGATCCCGGCGTGAAAATAGCGGACGGCTACCGAGTGTCGGTGGCTTATGCTTTTAACGAGGAAGAAGAGGTCGAGTGTATTCAGTCGCTGCGTATTATCGCCATACCTGAAGCATTGATTCACGGTGGCCTGCATAACCAGAAACATAAATAATTGGCAGCTTTCACAGCTCAGCCGGTTGTAAAAAGTTGCCACCTTAACCCGTATCATTTTATTCCCCTGCCCCTGTGTTACTTTGTTTTGATCAAGGACTGACACAGGGATCGGTTATGGCTTCCGTACGTACCAGTACCACTCATCCTCTGCAAATCGCTGAAGTGCCCGCCGGGCCTGGTTACGGCACCATAGGTATTACTTTCTGCCCCGGTAAGCACGACCGCATGGCGCATACCGGTGCCTGGGCGCGGGATCTGGGGACGGATCTCGATGTGATTAAAAACTGGGGCGCAGCGCTGGTGCTGACGCTGGTTGAAAGCGACGAACTGGTGATGCTGAAAGTGCCCGATATGGGTATCGAGGTTGAACGCCGGGGTATGCAATGGTGCCATCTGCCGATCCGCGATTATTCCATTACCACCGATGAATTTGAGCAGCAGTGGCTGACGGCAGGCAAGCATATCCGCAGCCTGCTTCGCGATGGCCAGAATATTCTGGTGCACTGCAAAGGTGGTCTGGGCCGTACCGGGATGATGGCCGCACGTCTGTTAGCCGAGCTGGGCACTGATCCTGATGAAGCCATTAAAGCGGTGCGCAAGGCACGCAGTGGCGCCATTGAAACACCGGCCCAGGTGGGGCTGATCCGGCGCACGCTGGCCATTGACTGATGGCCGGTTGTTAGTGGATCGCCTGTCAGTGGATCTTTCTGCCCTGACGCGTATCGGCGGACGTTTAGGCAGTAACCCCGCTGGCGTGTACGAAGATGCGGCGGGTCAGCGTTATTACGTTAAAGAAACCGAATCCGTCGCCCACGCCCGCAATGAATATCTGGCCGCCATGCTTTACCAGCTGGCCGGGGCTCCCACACTTTGTTATCTGCACAGCAGCGATCCCTGCTGTATCGTCACGCGCTGGTGCGAACTGGCGAAGAAGAACGTTCAGCATTTTTCCGCTAGAGAGCGTGCTCAGGCGCAGCATTGGTTTGCGCTGCATTGCTGGCTGGCCAACTGGGATGCTGCGGGCTTTCACGGCGATAATCAGGCAGTGGCCGTCGCCGATGGCCGGGTGTTAACCCTCGACAGCGGCGGTGCACTGAACTTCCGCGCTCAGGGGGACCCAAAAGGAAAGGCGTTCGGGAAAGAGGTACATGAGCTGAATACGCTGCGGCAGGATGCAGATAATCCGTTTGCCGTGCAGCTGTTTGGTGCGATGGATGATACTGAGGTCAGGCGTTCGCTTGCGGTGGTTACCGGGCTGGCAGACCGGGCAATTGAAGCGGTGATTCTGCAGCATCACGGCAGTGAAAAGCTGGTGGCAAAAATGCTGGCGCGTAAAGCCTTTATGCTGGAATGGTAGCTCGCCGGCCTGTTCATTTATCTGTAAGGCTCATAGGCCTTATCCATTAACGATTATCTCTGCGCTTGTGAGGTAGTTTCCGTTATATTCGCGCGCCGTGCGGGTAATCCCGGACAGGGAAATGCTGGTCTGCTGACCGGAACAGTTCGTTAGTGCTGGTCACGGCGTGAATCTCTGGACGCTGACGGGCGGTGCTCTAAAATATCGCTACCGGTTAAGGTCTTTTCCAGTCTGCTTTTTTCCGCGTTATTGCTTTCTTTTTCATTTGGTTTTTTTGCATGCAGTTATTCCGACACCTGAGTTGGTTCTTCCGCCGTTATTGGTACACCTACAGTCTGGCGCTGGTGATGCTGTTTATCGTCGCACTGGTCAATATGGCGGTGCCGCAGCTGATCGGGCGGGCCATCGACCGTCTGTTAGCCACCGGAGAGCAGGCCTCAGTTGAGCCGTTCCTGCTGGGGCTGGTGGCGGCCGGTGTGGTTGTCTATCTGCTGCGTTACGGCTGGCGGCGTATGCTGTTCGGTACATCGTACAAATTGGGGAATTACCTGCGCCGCGATTTTTATCAGCGTCTTACCCGTCAGGGGCAGGCGTTTTACAACGGTCATTCCACCGGCGATCTGATGGCGCGCCACCAATGATATTGATGCGGTGGAAATTGCCGCCGGCGAAGGCATTCTGTCCGGCTTTGATGGTCTGCTGACCTTTATTCTGGTCATCATCATGATGTTCGTGTTTATCGACTGGCGCCTCGCGGCCCTGGCGGTACTGCCGTTTCCGTTTATGGCGGTGGGTTTTTATAAACTGTCGAACCGCATTCACGATCAGTTCGGTGACAGTCTGGATCGATTCTCGGCGCTGAACGATCACACCCAGCAGTCGATTACCGGCATCCGTATGATCAAATCCATGGGGCGCGAGCGTATTGAAACCGCGCAGTTTGATGATATTGCCGCCCATGCTGCCAGCAGTACTTATAACGTGCAGCGTTCGGAAGCCATGTTTCAGCCGATTATTCAGCTCAGTTTGGGCGCGGCCATGCTGATTGTACTGCTCACCGGTGGCTGGCTGATTCATAACGATGAACTGACCGTCGGGCAGCTGACCAGTTTTACCCTGTATTTATCAGAACTGATCTGGCCGATGTACGCGTTCGGCTGGCTGATGAATATTCTGCAGCGCGGCAGTGCCGCCATGACACGCCTGAATCAGACCCTGAGTCTGCCGGATACCATCACAGATGCGGGTACCACGCTGCCATACCACCATACCATCCGGGTGGAGCAGCTGACGTTCCATTATCCACAGGCGCAGCGCGTCGCCGTGCACGATGTCTCTTTTACCCTGCGCGAACATCAGGTGTTGGGCATTGCCGGCGCTACCGGCTCGGGTAAATCCACACTGCTGCAATTGCTGATGCGTTATTGGGAAGCGGAAAACGGCATGATCCGCATCGGCGATGTGCCGCTGGCGAACATTCCGCTGGCCGAGCTGCGGGCGCAGTATGCTTATGTGCCGCAGGACGGCTTTCTGTTCAGCACCAGTATTCTGGAAAATATCCGTATGGGGCGTCCGGACGCCACCGATGAGGATGTGTATGAAGCCGCCAGACTGGCCGCCGTACACGATGATATTGCCCGTTTCCCGGATGCTTATAACACCCTGGTCGGTGAACGCGGTGTGACCCTGTCCGGTGGCCAGCGCCAGCGTGTATCCATCGCCCGCGCGCTGATCAGTCACGCGCCTGTACTGATTCTTGATGATGCGCTGTCAGCAGTGGATGTGGAAACTGAAAAGCAGATCATTGGTCATCTGAAGCAACGTAAAGAGCAGACTTTAATTATTGTGACGCACCGTTTATCCGCCATTGAAGACGCCGATGAAATTCTGGTCATGGCCCATGGCGATGTAATGGAGCGCGGTGATCATCAGCAACTGCTGACCGCGGATGGCTGGTACAGCCGCATGTTTGCCTATCAGCAGATGGAACAGAATCTGGAGGCGGCCTCCTGATGAGCTCTTCTGTCGAAAAAAACAACAGTGCTGAAAACAGCGCCAAAAACAGCGAAACCGCTCAGCAGGAAAAAGATAACGGTTCCCTGCGCCTGCTGCTCAGTTATGTCTTCGCCGATAAGAAACTGTTTATCAAAACCCTGCTGCTGGTGGTGGTTGCCACGGCATTTGATGTCGCCGGACCAATGTTAAGCAAGGTATTTATCGACGATTTTATTATGCAGGACCAGTATCCGCTGTGGCCGGTGGCTGGCATTGTTTCGCTGTTTATCGTGTCCGTGATTCTGGCGACGCTGCTGAAATATCAGCAGAACCTGAGGTTTCTCGACATTGCCTTAAACGCCGTGCTGGATATCCGCAAGCGGGTTTACCACCACGTGTTAACGCTGCCGATGTCGTTCTTTGATTTTGCCCGTACCGGCCAGCTGGTCAGCCGCATCACCAACGATACCGAGTCCATCAAAGATATTTACGTACAGTTTCTGTCCAGCGTGCTGACCAACTTTATTATGCTGGCTGGTATTCTGATCGCCATGGCGATTCTTGATGTGCAGCTGATGGTGATTGCGCTGGTGCTGATACCAACCGTGATCGGGCTGATTTATCTGTATCAGAAATTCAGTCTGAAACAGGTCACCGAAAGCCGCCAGCTGCGTTCCGATATCAACGGTACCCTGAGCGAGTCGATCAGTGGTATGGCGGTTATTCAGGCGACCAATCAACAGCAGCATAAGCTGGATCAGTTCGACCGTATTAACGATGGTTATTATTCCACCCGCTTAAAAGCCGTGACCATGTCATCGCTGTTGCTGCGCCCGGCGATTAACCTGCTGAGTATTCTGATTCTGGCGGCGCTGGTGTGGTTTTTCGGTCTGAAGGTGGTGGAAGGTGTGGCAGAGATCGGTGTGCTCTACGCCTATCTGAATTACCTTGGCCGTTTCACTGAGCCTTTGGTGGAAATCACGCAGAAGTTCAGCCTTTACCAGCAGGCGATTGTGGCCGGTAACCGCGTGTACGAACTGCTTCAGGAGCCATCGGTGCAGGACGGTCAGGGCACCTTGTCGCGCATTGAGTCCGGCGAGCTGTCGCTGCAGCATATCCGTTTCGGTTATCAGGCTGATAAGCCGGTACTGGCGGATATTGATGTGACCATTCCGGCCGGTCATTTTTTCGCCGTGGTCGGTCATACCGGCAGTGGCAAAAGTACGCTGTTAAATCTGCTGCTGAATTTTTATCAGCCACAGAGTGGCAGTGTAAAAATTGATGGTCACGCACTCAGTGATTATTCCCAAGATGCCCTGCATCAGGGGATTGGGTTTATTCCCCAGGAGCCGTTTATTCTGGCCAGCACCATTTTCGACAACATCGATATGGGTCGTGGTCTGAATCAGCAGGCGGTGGAAGAAGCTGCGCGTCAGGCGCATCTGCACGAGGTGATTGCGGAAATGGAAGACGGCTACCAGACCCATCTCGGGGAAGGTGGTCTGCGCTTATCCACAGGTCAGCGTCAGCAGCTGATTATTGCCCGGGCACTGGCCGGTTCACCGAAAGTCCTGTTGCTGGATGAAGCGACCGCCAACGTCGACAGTGAAACCGAGCAGGTAGTGCAGCGGGCGCTGCATCAGTTGCAGGGCAAAGTGACCATGATTGTGGTGGCACACAGGTTATCAACCATCCGCAATGCCGACAGCATTCTGGTACTGAGCAAAGGTGTATTGGCTGAGCAGGGCAGTCATCAGCAACTGATGACCATAGAAGGTGGCCGCTACCGTTCTATGTACGAACTGCAGCAGCAGGAACAGAAAGTGGCGCAGGCGGAGCAGGCGTCTGATGTGATGGCCAGCGCTGAGCTGTCATCACCGGCAGGCAGCTGATACAGCCGCTGCTTCAGGAAATACAGTTGCGGCCGTGGTCTTTGGCTTTGTACAGATTACGGTCGGCCTGATTCAGCAGGTCGTCCAGCGTGGTCACTGCCGGTAACTCGGTACAGGTAGTACCAAAGCTGGCGGTGCAGTGCAGGGCCTGATTATTAAAGCTGGCGGGTGTCTGATCCAGACGGGCACGCAGCCGCTCGGCCAGTTGTGTTGCCTGGCTGAGGCGGGTTTGCGGCAACAGCAGCACAAATTCTTCGCCGCCCATGCGCGCGGCAATATCCGCTTCTCTGACCGTGGCCAGCATAAGGCGGCTGACGTGGGTCAGTACCGCGTCGCCGGCAGCATGGCCATACTGATCATTGATGCGTTTGAAATGATCCAGATCGAGCATAATCAGCGACACGGGTTGATTAAACCGGGTGGCTTCGCGCAGCAGCTGTTCGCCCAGAGTAAAAAACGCCCGGCGGTTGCGCAGGCCAGTCAGCATATCGGTGGTGGCCAGCTGTTCGGCTTTCAGGCGTTCCTGTTCCAGCTGGTGTTCCATTTCTTTGCGCAGGGAAATATCGGTAGCGATTTCAATGCGTACCATACGGCCGTCATTCCAGCGGATGGCTTTGTCGATGCACTGAAACCACTGTTCAGTGACGGTATTCTGGAATTCCCAGGTATAAACGCCGGTACTGTTTCCTTCATCATCCACCAGGCGTGGGTTGGTGCAGAAAGAACACGGTCCGGTCTGATCTTTCTGTAATACTTCCCAGCAACGTTTTCCGGCGGCTGGTGTGTATTTTTCCCGGCCGTACTTATTCATGTACAGCAGTTCGTTGGATTCAATATCGGCGACGTAAATCAGTGCTTCGACATTATCCAGAATAATGTCGTGCGGTAGTCCGTCGGGGACATCTTCGGACGAGGTGGGTATATCCATATTTCACAGACCTGAGTGTTAGTCAGTGTTGACCAGCTTTCACATATGAAAAGATTAGCGCTGTTTATTCAATAGTACAAATGTTGATCAGAAGCATGGAAAGTAGCAGGAGGTTTCCAGGCATGTCCTTTGCCCGGAGATATTCCCCATGAATGCGGGGATTTAAGACATAACTGATGCTGTTTGGACGCCGGATGTATCAGGCGACGACACGCATCTCCATCTCACTCAGATGGTTGAGGAACAGGGTGAAGATTTCACTCTGTTGCGAGGTGTTCAGACGGCTGTGAATATTCTTGCGGTGCACCTTAACGGTACCAACACTGATATTCAGCTGATCGGCAATGGACTGCGAGCTGTGGCCCTGCAGAATCAGAGCAGTAATTTCCTGTTCGCGGCGGGTCAGTACGCCCTGGCCGAAGGTGCGCAGCGCCTGTTCCAGCGTGCTGCGGCTTCTGCTCTGTGGCAGGTATTCATCACTGTTAGACAGCCAGAACTGACGGATCAGTGACGATAAAATGGCCTGCTGTTCCTGCAGTCGATTCATCTCAGTACGGGTGATGCAGCCCAGTGTGGACTTACGGCCCAGCGAAATCGCCATCACGCTGTGCTCATCTAACTGCACGGTGAGGTTGATTTCATCCACCAGATCAAAGGCGTTGTAGCAGGTCTGGTAGTACTCGCTCTGGGTAAAGGAGTCCGGTGCCAGGTTGCTGATGCGACTGATCACCGGAGCTTCGTTTTTACGCACAGCGTTGTAAACCGGATCCAGCAGATAGCAGCGCTTCAGATACAGACTCAGCGCCGGGCTGATCTCATCTGTTTCTGTGTGAACCAGTGCCGGACGGTTGCCGTGCTGGTAAACCAGCATCAGGCAGGTGTCGAAGTGGCAGAGTTTCTTCAGGTACTTTTCCAGCTCGCCGGGGAAACTGGTTAACCGGATATGGTCAACCAGGCTCGCCAACTGCTTACAATCTGCTGAATCGGCCATGTTACAGGGCTCCTGCGGCTTTCGCGCTTTCCAGAGTAAGGTCGAGACAATGCACCGCTTTCTCACACAGTTCATCGATTTCGGCTTTGGTAATCACCAGTGGTGGTGACAGGATCATACGGCTGCCAGTGGCGCGCATAATCAGGCCATTGTTAAAGCAGTGTTCACGGCAGACCATGCCGATGTCGTAATCGGATGGGAAGGCTTCCTTGTTGGCTTTGTCTTTCATCAGCGCCATACCGGCAACCAGACCCAGACCATCAATATGACCAACCAGCGGATGCTGACCGACGGTTTCACGCAGCGTTTTCTGGAAGTAAGGGGCAATCTCTTCCTGCAGGCGTTCAACGATCTTCTCTTCTTTCATGATTTCGATGGTTTTCAGTGCTACCGCTGCGGACACCGGGTGACCTGAGTAGGTGTAACCATGGTTGAAATCATCGTCGTGTTCGATCAGGGCATTGGCTACGCGATCACCAACCGCCACGGCAGCGATTGGCAGGTAACCGGAAGACAGGCCTTTGGCCATGGAAATCATGTCCGGCTTAATGTCGAAAGTCTGACTGCCGAACCAGTTGCCGGTACGGCCATAACCACAGATCACTTCGTCAGCAACCAGCAGGATGTCGTACTTTTTACAGATGCGCTGAATTTCCGGCCAGTAAGTTGCTGGTGGCACGATCACGCCGCCGGCACCCTGAATCGGTTCGCCAACGAAGGCGGCAACGTTGTCCGGGCCGACTTCAAGAATCTTTTCTTCCAGTGCGCGGGCGCAGACCAGACCGAACTCGTCTTCGCTCATGTCGCCGCCTTCACCGTACCAGTAAGGCTGACGGATGTGTTCGATGTTAGGAACCAGTGGGCCGCCCTGTTTGTGCATGCCACTCATGCCACCGAGGCTGGTGCCACCGATGGTAGAGCCGTGGTAAGCGTTTTCACGGGCAATCAGGATGTTGCGGTAAGGCTTACCTTTAATCGCCCAGTAGTGACGGGTCAGGCGGATCACAGTATCGATGGCTTCAGAACCGGAACCGGCAAAGAAAATATGATTCAGGTCGCCCGGCGTTACGCTGGCAATGGCTTCCGCCAGTTTTGCCGCTGGTGTGTGGGTGGTCTGGAAGAAGGTGTTGTAGTACGGCAGCTCGTTCATCTGTGCTGCAGCAACTTCGGCCAGTTCTTTACGGCCGTAGCCCAGGTTTACACACCACAGGCCAGACATACCGTCGAGCAGTTTGTTGCCATCTTCGTCCCAGACGTAAACGCCTTCACCACGGGCAATAACACGGGCACCTTTCTTGTTCAGTGCGCCGGTGTTGGTGAAAGGATGCAGGTGGTGGCCGGCGTCCTGTTGCTGGATATCTGACTGGCTCATTGTGTAACTCCCGCTATGGGTTTGAGTAAAAATGTGATCACAATTTTGTGATCACAAAATAAAAGATGCAAGCGCAGTGTTTTCGGTGGGATGATTGTCACCTTTGACACTCAGGCCGCGCTGACCTCGCACTGACCTGTTAGCCAGCAATATCAGTTGAGAAGTTTCTGCAATTTGCTTGGAATTTTGGCGAAGGCGCAGCCGTCGCGGATGTCGGCGGCAATGGCCATCTGCAGGGCCAAAGGGTCCTGTTTTTCGATGGCTGTAAGGGCCTCATGGTGACGGTCAATCTGGTAATACTCGTCCAGACTCTCCGCCGATAAACGCATAAATGGCCCCAGCTGCAGCCACAGGCTTTCAATCAAAGGCTGGGTGACCTGATGCGGATGGGCAGTATAAATCGTGCGGTGAAAGGCCTGATTCAGGCGCGTCACATTCTCCGGATCGCTGTTGGCTTCAGCCTCGTCAATCTGTTCGTCGATGGCCTGCAACTGCTGATAAATCGTGGCATTGATGTAGGGCAGAGCACGTACTGCGGCGTGCGATTCGATGGCTATGCGGGCCTCGACCAGCTCGTTGAATTTCATCGCTGTCATCTTCGGCACCATTACCCGGCGGTTGCCCTGGATCTCCAGTGCGCCTTCAGCGGACAGCTGGCGCAGCGCCTCGCGCACCGGCATCGGCGAAACGATCAGCAGGCTGGCCAGTTCACGGATGGTCAGAGCGCGTCCCGGCGGTATCTGACCCAGCAGCACGGCGTTGTGTAAGGTGTCATATACCCATCGGGTGATAGTTACAGCCTCGTCGCGCTGGGCTAGTGTGATGCTGATGGGTGAGTGCTTGTCCATGTCGCAAACGGTGTCTCTTAGCTGTTTCGGGGATTGCCAGTGGCTGATTTTGTGATCACAATCAAGCATATAGTGTTTCGGGTATCGACTGCCAGTCGTCACCCTCTAATAATGATCCGGTGTTCCAATGGAAAATGATTTTGACCTCTTTGTCGTCGATCTGAACGGCAACCTGCGTGGTAAGCGCCTGCTGGGCGACTCCCTTGAAAAAGTAATGGATGAGGGCATCAAGCTGCCGCTGTCTGTTGCTGGCCTCGACTTCTGGGGAGACGACGTACCTGATAACGGACTGGTGTTCGAAACCGGCGATAACGACGGTTTCTGTATGCCTATCCAGAAAAAGCCGGTACCTGTGCCCTGGACCAAAAAGCAGCGTCACCAGTTGCATGCCATGATGGAAAACCCGGACGGCTCGCCGTTCCTTGTGGACCCGCGTCAGGCGCTGAAAAACGTCGTGGAAAAATTCCATGCCCGTGGCTGGTATCCGGTGATGGCTACCGAGCTGGAGTTCTACCTGATGGACGGTTCAGCGGAAGAGCTGCAGCGTCCTAAGCCACCGATTCTGGATAAGAGCCATGGTCGTCGTCTGAATACCAGCGATGCCTATTCCATCGAAGATGTGGATGGTCTGGAAGATTTCTTCGCCGAGATGCGCGAGTGCTGTGAAATTCAGGGCGTAATGGCGGATACCATTATTTCTGAACTTGGCCCCGGCCAGTTTGAAATGAACCTAAAGCATGTGAAAGATCCATTGAATGCCGCTGACCAGGCCATCTGGTTCAAACGCATGGTGAAAGGTATTTCACGTAAATACGATTACAGCTCCACCTTTATGGCCAAGCCATACGCTGATCATTCCGGCAGTGGTTTCCACGTGCATTTTTCTCTGGTGGATAAAGACGGCAACAATTTATTCGATAATGGCGGCGATGAAGGTACTGACATGCTGCGCATGGCCATTGCCGGGATGATTGAAATCATGCCGGAATGCATGCTGATGTTCGCTCCGCATCTGAATTCTTATCACCGCTTCCAGGACGGTTCCCATGCACCGGTTTATGCCTGCTGGGGTTATGAAAACCGTACTGCTGCAGTGCGTGTACCGGAAAGCGATCCGGAAGCACGTCGTATCGAACACCGTGTTTCCGGCGCCGATGCTAACCCTTATCTGGTTTTAGCGGCAGTATTGACCGGAGCACTGTGGGGGATTGAAAATCAGCTGGACGCGCCACCGGATATTGAAGGTGATGCATACGCGATTGCTGATGAATCCATTCGTCTGCCATCCAGCTGGAGAGTAGCCATCGACCGTCTTGAGGGCAGCCGCGCTCTGCGTCATTATCTGGGTGACCAGTTTGTTGATGTACTGTGTGCCGTTAAACGTCACGAGCATTCAATTCTGAGTAAAAAGATTTCAGATATTGAATACGAGTCTTACCTGGGACTGCTGTAAAACCTCTCTGTAAAGTCAGTGTCAACAGCGCAGCGGAGAATGAACACTTTGTCGTACAGGTGAAGTGTTTATTCTCCGATACAGGGATAATACCCTCGCAGGGGTATGGGTTGAGATACACCGCTCAGCTATTTTCATCGACATAGCAAAAGACCGGTACATGATCCTTGTCAGTACATCTGGCAGTAATTTCTGACAGCCAGCCCAGCGCAGGCCTTAGGTAGTTTTTTTATGACAACAGAAGAAAAATCCAAGAAGATCATTTCTGCAGTGAACCCGCTGACGGCACCGTCGCCTGACTTATGGCGCGATCCGGATGCAAAGCCGTTCGTAGAAATTGAGAACGTGACAAAAAACTTCGGTGATTTTACCGCCGTAGATAATGTCAGTCTGAAAATCTACAAGCGCGAACTCTTCTGTCTCTTAGGTGGTTCCGGCTCTGGTAAAAGTACTCTGTTGCGTATGCTGGCCGGTTTTGAAGCGCCGACTTCCGGTCGTATTCTGATCGATGGTGTGGACATGGCTGGTATTCAGCCGTGGAACCGTCCGGTCAATATGATGTTCCAGTCTTACGCTCTGTTTCCGCATTTAAGCGTTGAAAAGAACGTTGGCTTTGGCCTGCGCCGTGACGGCCTGGCGGATGAAGACGTTAAACGCCGGGTAAAAGAAATGCTGGATATGGTGCAGCTTGGTCACCTGGCCAAACGTAAACCGCACCAGTTATCAGGCGGGCAGCGTCAGCGTGTGGCGTTAGCCCGCTCTTTGGTTAAGCGCCCTAAATTACTGCTGCTGGATGAGCCTCTGGGTGCACTGGATAAAAAACTGCGGGAAGAAACTCAGTTTGAACTGATCAACCTGCAGGAAGAACTGGGTGTTACCTTTATCGTGGTAACCCACGACCAGGAAGAAGCCATGACGTTATCCACCCGTATTGGTGTGATGAACCATGGTGAAATCGTTCAGGTCGGTGAACCACACGAAATCTACGAATACCCGAACAGCCGTTTCGTGGCGCAGTTTATCGGTTCAGTAAACCTGATCTCCGGTAAAGTGACCGTCGACGAAGTGGATCATGTGGAAGTGGAATCCGCCGAAGCGGGCTGCACATTACGCATCGATCACGGCATCAACTGCGCACCGAATCAGGAAGTGCACGTTGCTCTGCGTCCGGAAAAAATTAACATCGCTCACGACAAGCCTGATCAGGATGTGAACTGCATGAAAGGCCGGATCGAAGAGATCGCCTACATGGGCAGCCTGTCAGTGTTCCGTGTGCGTCTGGCCAGCGGTAAGGAAATCCGCGTTACTCAGCCGAACTATGCCCGTGATATGGGAGCGCGCTTCACCTGGGAAGATGAAGTGTACCTGTACTGGGATGTCGACAGCAGCGTGGTACTGACTGTATGAGTAAATTAAGCGAACTGACCGCGACAGGTCCGCTGGCAAAAATTAAATTGCCGGCGTTTCTGCAGAAAGTGAACTGGGGTCGCCAGCTGGTGATCTCGATTCCATTCTTCTGGCTGGCGATTTTCTTCTTCATTCCGTTTATCGTTGTTCTGAAGATTTCTTTCTCAGAAGCGGCGATTGCTATCCCGCCGTTTACTGATCTGTGGGAATGGGATGCCGATGAGGCCTTCGCCACACTGAAGCTGAATCTGGGTAATTTCCTCTTCCTGCTGGAAGATACCTTTTATCTGGATGCTTATTTAAGCTCCATGAAGATTGCTGCCATTTCCACGATACTGACTCTGATCGTGGGTTTCCCGATGGCTTATCTGATTGCCCGGGCCGAACCTAACCGTCGTCTGTTTCTGCTGGCGCTGGTGATTCTGCCGTTCTGGACGTCTTTCCTGCTGCGGGTTTATGCCTGGATGGCGCTGCTGAAAATGGGTGGCCCGGTAAACAGCATTCTGATTGCGCTGGGGATTACCGACGAGCCGATCCGTATGCTGCAGACTGATTTTGCGGTGTATATTGGTATTGTTTACACCTATCTGCCCTTTATGATTCTGCCGCTTTATTCAGTACTGGAAAAACTCGATGGCACGCTGCTGGAGGCTGCCGAAGATCTGGGCTGTCGTCCGTTCCAGAGTTTCTTCCTGGTAACCGTGCCGCTGGTAATGCCGGGCATTATCGCTGGTTGTCTGCTGGTCTTTATTCCGGCGGTGGGTGAGTACGTTATTCCATCACTGTTGGGTGGTTCCGACACCCTGATGATCGGTCGGGTATTGTGGGATGAGTTCTCGGTTAACCGCGACTGGCCAATGGCCTCGGCGGTAGCGATTGTGATGCTGATGGTTCTGGTACTGCCAATTATGTTTGTGCGTAACCGCATTGGTAACAAGGAGGAGGTATAAATGAAACGCAGATCTTACTTCCTCAGTATTGCGGCACTGCTCGGGTTTATTTTCCTGTATGTGCCTATGATCTCGCTGGTGATCTACAGCTTCAACAAGTCCAAACTGGTGGGCGTGTGGGGCGGCTGGTCAATGAAATGGTACGGTGAGCTGTTCCAGAATGATCAGATCATCGACGCCGCACTGCTGAGCTTTAACATCGCCTTTATCACCTCCTGTCTGTCGGTGGTACTGGGTACTATGGCTGGTTTTGCACTGACCCGTATGGGGCGTTTTAAAGGCAAAATGTTGCTGTCTGGCTGGATCACTGCACCTCTGGTGATGCCGGAAGTAATTACCGGTCTGTCATTGCTGCTGTTGTTTGTGACCATGGAAAGCCTGTTTGGCTGGCCAGCGGAACGTGGCACTCTGACCATTATTATTGCTCACACCACCTTCTGTATGGCGTATGTGGCGGTGATCGTGCAGTCACGACTGAGTGACATGGATGAATCGCTGGAAGAAGCAGCTATGGACCTTGGTGCAAAACCATCGTCGCTGTTTTTCCTGGTGACGCTGCCGCTGATCGCACCGGCGATTATTTCCGGCTGGCTGCTGTCTTTTACTCTGTCGCTGGACGATCTGGTTATTGCCAGCTTCGTGTCCGGACCGGGTAACAGTACACTGCCGATGGTGATTTTCTCCAAAGTGCGTCTGGGTGTAACGCCTGAAGTGAATGCGCTGGCAACCCTGATGATTCTGATTGTTGCGGTTGGTGTCGTGGTAGCTATGCTGCAGATGCGTCGTAAACAGAAACAGGATGAAGCCGAAGCCTGATTGGCGGCGGTGATATAACTCTTCTGCCTGCACGGGTCCGTGCAGGCTTTTCTCTTGCTCCCTTCAACGGCCGCCGGCTTTGAACTCAGCAACAGATTCAACTGCTATTTCGACAGGTATTAACATGAAAATAGGTATTCTCGCTGCCGGTACAACACCGGATGAACTCACTGACCGCTACGACAGCTATGCGCAGATGTTTATCAACCTGTTCGGCAAAGCCGGAGCAGAATTTGAATACGCGGTATTCGATGTGCGTGACGACATTTTCCCGCAGTCGGCAGCAGAATGTGACGGCTGGATTATTTCCGGTTCTAAGTTCAACGTGTATCAGAAACTGCCATGGATGCTGAAGCTGGAAGCGCTGATCCGTGACATCAACGATCTCGGCAAGCCGCTGATCGGTATCTGTTTTGGCCATCAGATCATTGCTGAAGCACTGGGCGGTAAGGTCGATAAATACGAAGGCGGCTGGGGTGTGGGTCTGCACACTTATCGTCTTACCGGTGATGCCGCCGAGCTGACGGATATGCCGGAATTCACCATTAATGCGATGCATCAGGATCAGGTCATTGTTAAGCCTGAGAGCGCCCGTGTATTTGCCGAATCGGATTTCTGCCAGTATGCCGGTCTGCTATACGGCGACAACATTATGACCTTCCAGGCGCACCCTGAATTTACCATTCCGTTTGAGCAGGATCTGGTTGCCGCGCGCAAAGGCAGTGTGGTGCCGGATGATGTGGCCGAAGCTGGTCTGGAAACCGTTCATGCTGAAGGTGCTGCGACGGATTCCGTGGCGGTGGGCAAATGGATGGCGGCTTTCCTTAACAAAGCAGCACAGTAATCTGCTTCAGCGGTAGCTGTGCGGGTTTATTGCAGTTAACAGCCCTGGCCCTGAGCCGGGGCTTTTTACATATAAAAGCGGAACGCTGTGCGCAGATGGTCTTCTGCGCTCTGACCATTATCACCCTTGTGAATAATTTCCCCATGCGCCATCACGATTCTCTTCGGGCGCCAGCTTAAAATCTTTTCGCACTGCCTGCGGGTCTGCTGCCGGCTGAAAACAAAACTCAGACGCCAGTCGATGGGGGTTCTGCCATTGGGTGCCAGAATGCCACTGGCTCGGGCAATCAGACGTTTAAACGGCGTGAAACTCTGAGGATCAAAATTCTCGATCAGATCCGTAACGATCAGGGTGGATGACGGCTGATGAAAAAATACACATTCTTCCATGGCCGCTGAGCCACGGAACAGCAGCTGACGGATCGCCGGCTGCCAGGGATACTGTTGCTGATCTTCGTTATTCAGCTGGCCACTGAAATCAATATCCGCACGCTTTTTAATCACTTCTTCAGTGCCATACAGTTCAGCCCGGGGATATGCCTCAGCCCAGTCTTTGATAAACAGATGGTGCAGATGATTGGGAGCAATCAGATAACGTACATCACCCAATGCCCGGATCTGCCGCTGCAGCGACTCCGTCAGACGGATCGGACTGTGAATAAATAAGCGGCCATCGGTCAGGCGCACTATGGTCATGCGGGTGGTGTAGGGCAGGGTGAAAAAACGCACGGCTTCGCCATCGGCGATCCACAGATCGTCACTCAGTTGCGTCAGGCTGTCAGTGAGGGTCATTTCCATTGGCTGCATTCCTGTCTTCCCTGTTTCCTGTTCCCTGTTCCCTGTTCCCTGTCTGTCCGTGCCAACAGGCTTTTAGCACAGCGTTGTTATCCGCCAGGCGGTGCTGCTCAGGGGGAATAATAACAGGGCTGTGCAAAAAACAGGCATAAAAAAGCCCCGCCAGTGTTAACACTGGCGGGGCTTTTACCTGTTTAACCGAAAGGTTAACTCATCTGATCAGCGACCGGTTTTGATATCGGTCCAGGTGCGGGTCAGGATGCGGTCAATTTTTGCACCACGGATTTTGCTTGGGTACAGTTTGGCCTTGGTTTCTTCTGTTGGGTAAACAGATGGGTTGTTGGTCACTTCAGGATCCTGATATTTAGGTGCTTCAGTGTTCGCGTTAGCGTAAGCAACGTAGTCAGTTGCACGGGCGATCACTTTTGGATCCAACATGTAGTTGATGAATTTCAGAGCGCCTTCAGTGTTTTCAGCGTCTGCCGGAATTGCCATCATATCGAACCAGATCTGAGTACCTTCTTTAGGAATTACGTACTCGATGCTGACGCCGTTTTCAGCTTCTTCTGCCTGGTACTGAGCCATCAGTACGTCACCAGACCAGCCTACAACCACACACATTTCGCCGTTAGCCAGTGCATCGATGTAGCCGGAAGATGCGAACTTGGTTACGTATGGACGCAGTTCTTTCAGCAGCTTGGCAGCTTCGCTGTCGCCTTTATACAGTTTTGAATCCGTGCTGTTCGGATCCTGACCAACATAGTGCATGGCCAGTGGGAAAATTTCGTCAGAAGAGTCGAGGAAGTTCACACCACACTTGGACAGTTTTTCCAGGTTTTCTGGTTTAAATACCAGATCCCAGCTGTCGACCGGTGCATCATCACCCAGAATTTCTTTAATTTTGTCTACGTTGTAACCAATACCTGTGGTACCCCACATGTAAGGAACACCGTAAGCATTGCCCGGATCCTGAGATGCCAGAACGGCCATCAGGTCTTTATCCAGGTATTTGTAGTTTGGCAGTTTGGATTTATCCAGCTTCTGGAAAACGCCGGCCTGAATCTGACGGCCGAGGAAGTGGGAAGAAGGCACAACCAGGTCGTAACCGGATTTACCGGCCAGCAGTTTGGCTTCCAGCACTTCGTTGCTGTCGAATACGTCGTAGGTAACTTCCATGCCTGTTTCTTTGGCGAACTCAGGAATGCTTTCTTCGTCGATGTAGTCTGCCCAGTTGTAAATGTGCAGTTCTTCAGCCTGAGTTGCCGGAGCAATAGCTGCCATACCCAGGGTGATGGCTGCTACAGACATCTTCAGGCGCGACTTAAGAGTTTCCTTCATGTTATTTCCTCTCACAGATTCAGGAGTTTTACTTTTGCATTATTAATCTAACAATTTATCAGCTTCCTGCATTGCTATGCAGTGTTGTTCTCTACTTTAAATAGGTTTGTTGTAGCGCTGATCTACCCCCTCGGGGGTAGATCGTCGCCAATTGCCCACTTTATACAGTTAACAGCAGATATTCACGTTCCCAGGAGCTGATCACCTTATGGAAGGTTTCATACTCAGCACGTTTCACGCCAATAAATGCATCAACAAAGTCAGAACCCATAATATCGCGCAGTTCCGGGCAGTCTTCCATCAAACGCAGACCTTCTTCCAGAGTCCGTGCCAGTTCGACGGTATCGCCTTCTTCTGCCGCCGCATCGTAGGTTGGCTTGGTTGGCTGTAATTTGCCTTTCATACCCAGATAACCACAGGCCAGACTGGCGGCAATCGCCAGATATGGGTTGGAGTCAGCACCAGGGAAGCGGTTCTCAATCCGGGTGCCTTCCGGTGGCGCTTCCGGGATACGCAGACCCGCTGTGCGGTTGTCGATACCCCACTTCATATTGATCGGCGCGGCAATTTCTGGTGCAAAACGGCGATAAGAATTCACATTCGGTGCAAAAAAGCTGATCGCGTGCGGTGTGTATTTCTGCAGACCACCGAGGTAGTTGTAGAACATTTCACTGAAAGTGCCGTCTTCACGCACGAATACGTTTTTGCCGTCTTTATCGACGATGCTCTGGTGAATGTGCATGGCACTGCCAGGCTCATTCTGCATCGGTTTTGCCATAAAGGTGGCGTAAATGCCGTGCTTGATGGCGGTTTCACGCAGGGTACGTTTAAAGAAGAATACCTGGTCAGCCAGATACAGCGGATCGCCGTGCAGGAAGTTGATTTCCATCTGCGCAGCACCGGATTCGTGAATCAGGGTATCCACTTCCAGATCCATGGCTTCGCAGTAGCTGTACAGGGTATCAATCACCGGATTGAACTCGTTGGCAGCATCGATACTGTAAGACTGACGTGCGGTTTCCTGGCGACCGGAGCGGCCAATGGCAGGGCGTAGTTCAGCGTCAGGGTCGTGATTCTTCTGAATCAGATAAAATTCCATCTCCGGTGCAACGATCGGCTTCAGACCTTCTTTTTCGAATAAGGTCAGGACTTTACGCAGCACAGTACGGGTTGCCAGTGGGTGAAGCTGGCCATCGGAGGTGTAACAGTCATTAATGACCTGTGCAGTCGGCTCATCGGCCCAGGGCACCAGGCGGAAAGTGTCAGGGTCCGGATGCAGATGCATGTCGCGGTCACTGGCATCCACCAGATCATAGTGGTTGTCTGCCCATTCGCCGGTTACCGTCTGTACCAGAATACTTTCCGGCAGGCGGCCACTGGTTTCGGCCAGGAATTTTTTGGTCGGATAAAATTTTCCACGGGCATTACCAGTCATATCCGGCAGGATGGATTCAACTTCTGTAATTCCATGTTCTGTGAGAAACCTTTCTACGGCTTCCATAAATCACCTTTGCGTTTACGCATAACTTATTGATTTTAGACCCATATTTTTGCCTTTGTTGAAATAAGGCGGCGGGAATACCGTGAACGGCATCACGGTACAAAACCGATAATGTCTGAGTACAGGTCTAACCCGAAACATTATTCGGGTTATAGATTATGTAAAGGTCCCGGCTAAATCAATCCGGTGAGATAAAAAAATGTTCAGAATGTAAACTGTAAAAAATTGAAAACCTGAAGTATTATTCGGTTTCTGGTCCCGGTTGCGGGTGGTTTGCAGGCCTGTAGCCTGACTTTACGTGTTAAGAAGGTTTTGGAAATGAGCAGTTCCGGTTACGAAGATAGCTACTACGTTGATACCGCCATTGATATTGGCGCTTTCCCGGCGCTTGCGTCGGAGGTTGAGGCGGATGTTTGTGTGATAGGTGCCGGTTTCACCGGTCTGTCGGCGTCGCTGCATCTCGCAGAACGTGGCTATTCCGTTACGTTGCTGGAAGCCAATCGTGTAGGTTGGGGCGCATCTGGTCGTAATGGTGGTCAGGTGTGTCAGGGCCATAACCAGGATGCTGAAGATCTGGTGGCGAAAGTGGGCATGAAAGACGGTAAGGCATTGTTCGATATGTCGGTAGAATCCGTTGAGTTAGTGCGCCAGCTGATCGAAAAACACAACATTGAATGCGATCTGAAAAAAGGCATCGCGTATGTTGCTGCACGTAAATCAGACATCAAAGACATGCACGATTCTGCTGCCTATATGCAGAATGAAATGGGCTACGACCGGGTACGCAAACTGAGTACTCAGGAAGTACAGGACATGCTCGGCACGGATCAGTATTTCGGCGGTAAGTTGTGGAAAGATGCGCTGCATCTGCATCCGATGAACTATGTTCGCGGCCTGGGTAAAGCCGCCGCTGCCGCTGGTGTGAATATTTACGAAAACAGCCGGGTAAAAAGTTACCGCGCCGGTAAAAACGCAGAAGTTGTGACCGAAGGCGGTAAAGTAAAAGCCAAATACATTCTGGTCGCCTGTAACGGCTATCTGGATAAACTGGAACCACGGGTGGCCGGTAAAATTATGCCGATCCGCAGCCTGATGCTGGCCACTGAGCCGCTGTCAGATGAGATGTGTAAACGCATTAACCGTGATGACGTAGCCGTTGCCGACTCCAAATTCGCGGTGAATTATTTCCGTACCTCCGGCGATAACCGCTTACTGTGGGGGGGGCGTGAAACCTACACCGGACGCGAGCCGAAGGACGTTGGTCAGTTTGTGCGCGGTGCCATGATCAAGCGCTACCCGTATCTGAAAGACGTGAAAATTGACTACGGCTGGTCCGGCCAGCTGGCGATTACCTTAAACCGTCAGCCGCATTTCGACCGTCTGGAAGAAAACCTGTTTGTGGCTCAGGGCTACTCAGGTCATGGTGTGGCACTGGCAACGCTGGGCGGTAAGCTGATGGCCGATGCTATTTCTACCTCTGCCGAGAAATTCGACCTGTTTGCCCGTTACCCAACACCGTCTTTCCCGGGGGGTACTCTGCTGCGTAAGCCGGGTCACATTCTGGGCATGATGTATTACGTGTTCCGCGACAGCTTTATCTGAGAACATTTCTCAAAATCCGGGCACAGGCTGCTTATGGCACCTGTGCCTTTCTGGTTTTTATGCCTGACTGAAAGTGCGGATTGTCGTTCCATTTTTTGTCTTTGTTTAATTGAGGCAGGCAATTGTCATCCGATGAATGTTACCCTCGGGTCTGACGGATATAATTGTCTGCCGGCGCTGACCATAGATCGTCGGACAGAAACACCTGAAAACCATGAAAAACGAGCACAAGAGCCGCCGTGGATAAACCCCAGAAAAAACAGAATCTCGCCCCCCGTAATGCCCCGGTTCAGGGACGTTCGCGGGAACGCTCACGACAGATCCTTGATGCAACCAGCGAGCTGCTGGAAAAAGTCGGCTTCGACGACCTCAATACTATTCTGATTGCCCGCGAAGTCGGCATATCCGTTGGCTCCCTCTACCACTATTACCCCAATAAGCACGCCATTCTGTTTGCCATGGGCAGCCGCTGGCTGGAAGAAGTGGAAGCCGCGCTGGACAGTATCGCTCTGTGGCCGATTGAGGAAATGGACCGCGAAGAGCTGGTGGATAAAATGCTGGCGGCCAATCTCAAAGCCTATAAACAGCAGAAAGCAATTCTGACCCTGGTGCAGGCCATGTTCGCCGTGCCTGAGCTGAGGGAACTGGATGAGCGTCACGATGAGATGTACATCTCGCGTATGGCAGAAGTGTTCAAGCGTATGGGTAGCAAAGCGCATATCCGTGAGCGCGAGCGCATGGGCCGCATGTATCTGGAAATCACTCACGCTGCCTGTCTGGTGATCGTGCATCAGAAAGGCCAGCGCGCACAGCGCACGCTGGAAGATCTCAAACTTATGGTGATGACGTTTCTCAGCAGCCATCTCGATAGCGTCGCTGACCTGGACTGATCAGTCTGAGTCAGCGACTGCCTGTTCTCTCAAAGCCAGTCTTTCAAGGACCAGAACCTCAGAACTAAACCCTCAAGGACCAAACCCTCAGAACCAAACCCTCAGAACCAAACCCTCAGAACCAAACCCTCAAGGACCGAAGCAAAGCATGAAGTACACCACCTACGCCCGTGAAGGCGAACTTTTCTGTATCGATGACCAGCGCCTGATGCGCCAGATGCTGCTGATTTTTGGCGCCCCTTTTTTACTGGCTGGCGCCGGAGTTCTGGCCAATGTGCTTTATCGTTGGCTGTTTACCAGTGAGCAGGTACCTGGCGGAATGGTGGTTTTTGCCCTGTTCCCGTTATTGTTCGGCAGTTTTCTCATTTCCTTCCGCTTTACCCGTTACCTCAGTACCGACGGACGCAACATGATCACCCGTCACCGCATATTGTTTTTCAGCTGGGAGGAAAAGCAGCCGCTGGCGTCGTTCTCAAAAATTCAGCTGAAGTGGGTCGCCGTTCATTCAGGCGGTAGCAATCAAAGCAGCAAGCGTATGGTCGGTGTGGTGCTCGATACCCGTTATGCGGAAACCGAGCTGTCCGCCGATTCCGAGTACGAAATCGCGCGCAGCAAGGCTGAACAGCTGGTGAAGAGTTTTAATAAGCCGCTGGAAGACCTTACCAGCGCTGAGCCGGTTATCACCGCGCCGGAAGACATTGATCGTAAGCTGGTTCTCACACAGACCGATATGCCCGAGCCGCCGGAAAACTGCGCCATCCGTCTGGCGAACACAGAACAGGGGCTGCGCTTTACCATGCCGTGCAGGGAAGGGCTGCCGTTTGGCGGTATATTCCGCATGATCGTTCTGGTGATCGGCGGCCTGTATATGCAGTCCAGACTGGACGGCAGCGTGCCCCATGGCTTTGCCGTGGGGTTTGATCTTGCGCTCTATCTGGCCGTTATATTTAACGTGATTCAGGCGTTTTACCCGTACTACTTCCGCCCCTGGATCGAGGTAAGCAAGCAGGGCGTGCGGGCAAAGTTATCGGCCTTTAAGAAACCCGTGGATCTCCGCCTGAGCGGGCTGGAAGAAGCGCGGGTGAGTAAAAATAAAATTATTCTGCGCGCCGACGGCTTTTACGCTGCTATTCCGGTGAACAGCAGCCCGCAGGATGCAGAGTTTATGTTGCAGATCATCAGGTGGCTTGCCACTATACAGTCCCGCTAACGAACAGAGAGTCAGGATCAGCGTATGTCTGAAGACACTATTTTCGGCAAAATCATCCGCGGCGAACTGCCGGCCGATATCGTTTATGAAGACGATCAATGCATGGCCTTCCGCGATATGTATCCGGCGGCACCCACCCATATTCTGGTGATTCCGCGCAAACCCATTCCCCGTCTGTGCGATGCCACGGCAGAAGATCAGGCGCTGCTCGGTCACCTGATGCTGACCGCCAATAAAATCGCTGAGCAGGAAGGGATGGGCGATAAATTCCGTCTGGTGATCAATAACGGTGAAGGTGCCGGTCAGTCGGTATTCCATCTGCATCTGCACATTATTGGCGGCCGTCCGCTGAAGTGGCCTCCGGGCTGAAGGCGCGGTATTCTTAACGCGTTTCCCATCAGGCCGGATACTGTTCCGGCCTGTTTGTTTCTCCGGTCTGACGGCGTTCTGCCGTGGCCGTTCTGATAAGTCTGTGCGGATCTTATTCATGCATTTCAAAGATATTCTTGCCCGTCTGCACGACGGACGTCATCTGCAGGTTGCTGACTGGCAAATGAATGCCGGCGAATTCTGGGCCATTACCGGTACCAACGGCAGCGGTAAAACCGTGCTGTCATTGCTGGCGGCAGAGCGTGTGGTATTAAGCAAAGGCACGGCAGACAACCTGCCGGTTAATGTGTCTTATGTATCGCTGGAAGCTCAGGCCGAGCAGATTGAAACCGAGCGTAAAGAAGACGAAAGCGATCTCAATGACAGCGCCGACAAAGGCACACTGATCCGCGATTTTCTGGCACCTGTAGAAGACGTCGAAGCGTGGGTTGAGAAGCTTGGTATCCGCCATCTCCTGGATTCAGGTTTCCGTGCCTTATCCACCGGCGAAAGTCGTAAAGTGCTGTTGATTAATGCCCTGCGTGAACGCCCGGATCTGCTGGTGCTGGATGAGCCGCTGGAAGGTCTGGATCAGACCAGCCGTGCGGCTCTTAGTGAAGCACTGGATCAGCTACAGGCAGAAGGGCAGGCGATTCTGTGGGTGGCTAATCGTCTCGATGAGCTGCCATCTTGGATTTCTCATGTGGCGTTTATGCACGACGCGCAACTGCTGTATCAGGGCACGAAAGAGGATGTACTGGCGCAGCCGGAATTGCAGGGCCTGATGCATTTCGACCGGCCATTACCGGATTTCCCGCCAGCGCCGCGTGAGCGACTGCAGCTGGAAGATGGTGATCCGCTGGTGGGTATGAAGAATGTGTCGATCAGCTACGATGGCCGTGAATTATTCTCTGAGCTTAACTGGCGCGTTGAGCCGGGTGTGCACTGGGCGATTCAGGGGCCGAACGGCTGCGGCAAAACCAGTCTGCTGCAACTGATCACAGGCGATAACCCGCAGTGCTACCGCAACGATTTAAAACTGTTCGGAATTCAGCGCGGCAGTGGTGAAACCATCTGGGACATCAAAAAACATATTGGTTTGGTGTCGGCGTCTCTGCAGTGGGAATACCGTGCCACCACCAACGTGCTGAGCACGGTTATTTCCGGTCTGTATGACAGCATTGGTCTGTATCAGAGCACCGGCGATGACGATAAAGTGCTGGCGCTGCAGTGGCTGGACATCATCGGCCTGCGCGATAAAGCCAACAAGAGTCTGCAGCATTTATCCTATGGTGAGCAGCGTCTGGTGCTGATCGCCCGGGCACTGATTAAACAGCCGCCGCTGCTGATTCTGGATGAGCCCTGTCAGGGGCTGGATGATCCGAGCCGTATGTTAGTGCTCGCTTTCATTAACCGTCTGGCGGAACAGAAAGAGATTACCCTGCTGTACGTCACCCATCACCCGACGGAAATTCCTGACGTGATTGATCACCGTCTGCTGTTTACCGCAGCTGATGGCCGCAGCACGATTGAGGTGACCGGCGTTTAAGCCCTGCTTTTTGACGGGGCAGGTCTTAACGTTATGAGCTTAACGTTTGGGGGAGTAACTGTTCAGGGAGTAACCGTACTCCCTGAACATTCAGGAACGCAGCGCAGATTCCGGCGCATCGGTCGAATAGACCTGGGCCGGGGCTGTATGTGGTTTGCCCAGCCACAGGCTGATGCCGAGCAGGCAAACGGTGGAAATCAGTAAGACACCGGCCCAGCGGACACGGCGGTTATAAACGGCTTCTGCAGACATGGATTCTGTCTCCCGATCGGTTCATCGCTACTGCAATATAATCGTCATATTGCGCTTATCGGGAATGAGTATCAATATTCGATTGCGATTCATTCTTACTTCTTTACAAAAAGCATCAGCCGGCCGCTGACTTCTGAGCGGGGCAACCGGGCGGGGTAACTGCATGGGGTAACTGCGTCACAGTTGTGCTGAAAATGTTCTGTAAAAAGCGCCACCTGTATCGAATGTCAGCTTCCGCGCTCTCGCGCTTTTGCCATCTGCCTATAAACTGAACAGAGAGTCATCAGTATCTTTGTTTTAGGCGCAGGCACCCTTTGATCGCATCTGTCACCACCACCCGTAACGGGCAGAAGTACCGTGTACATAAACGTCAGGTCCGCAAACAGCTGACCGTGGCGGAGCTGACTGTCGGCATGTACGTGGTTGAGCTGGATATCCCCTGGGAAGAATCGCCGTTCCTGTTTCAGGGGTTTCTGCTGGAAAGCGAAAAAGACATCCACATGGTGCAGGATCACTGTAAGAGCGTGTGGGTGGACGTGGTCGAAGAAGACTGGGTTCCCCTCGATAAAACCAAAAACACCCAGCGGGTTACCCGCACCCGCTACGTCGAAAAGCAGGATATGGCGCGCCAGCTGAGCGAAGCCAACCGCACCTATCAGGCGGCCAAAGTGCAGGTGAAGCAGCTGTTTGCCAGTGCGCATCTGGGCCAGGCGCTGAATATGAAGCAGGCGCAGGTGATGGTGAAAGACTGCGTACAGCGGGTGATCAGTAACCCCAACGCCATGCTGTGGCTGACACGGCTGAAGCATCAGGATGAGTACACCGCTGAGCATTCAGTGAACGTGTCACTGCTGGCGATTTCCCTTGGTCAGCATCTCGACCTTGCCCCTTATGAGCTGGAAAACCTCGGCATCTGCGGCCTGATGCACGACATCGGCAAGATGAAGGTGCCGGATGAGATTCTGAATAAACCCGGCCGCCTGACGCCGGAAGAATTTGAAGAAATGGCGCGCCATACCACCTATGCCCGGCAACTGCTGATGGGGCGCTCGGATATTTATCCGGGGGCGGTGGATGTCGCCTGGACGCATCACGAACGGCTGGACGGTAAAGGCTATCCACGCGGTATCGACAGCACAAAAATCTCGCTGTTTACCCGCATTGTCTCAGTGGTGGATGCGTATGACGCCATGACCAGCGACCGGGTTTATAAGGCCGGTATGTCATCGCTGGAGGCAATGAAAATCCTCAACAAAAACGCCGGTACCCAGTTTGATAAAGAAGTGGTGAAGAAGTTTATCGCCATGATCGGCCTGTATCCGCCGGGCTATCTGTTGCAGATGACCAATGGCGAAGTGGGCATTATTTTATCGGCGGATGAAGGTTATCAGCTGAAGCCCAGGGTCATTATGATTCTGGATAAGAACAAACAGCCGCAGCCGGAGCAGATTATCAATCTGGCGATGAACCCGGTCGACCGTGATGGCCAGCCTTACAAGGCCGACGGCGTATTCCGCAGCGGTAACTTCGGTGTCAGCGTCAGTGACTATATTCAGCGCGGCCTGCGCATCAAAGGCTTTGAATACAGCCTGAACGATAACTGATTTCTGCCCGGCTTACGTCCGGGCTCAGTCCTGATTTTTATTATTGGCGTCAGTCCTGATTTTCGTTGTCGGCGTCAGTGCTGTTTTCTGCGCTTTCGCTTTCAATAGTAGATTCCGCAGTACCTGCGTCCGCAGCGGCTTTCACGCCTTCCGTCTGCTCTCCATCTTCATCACTATCGCCGAAAAAGACATTCTGCGTTTTGTCTGAAGTCGCTTCTGTTTCTGCGCCTGTGTCCGTCTGCGGCGGCAGCTGCAGAGTAATATCGGCACCACTGTTCAGTGCGCGCTGATACTGGCGTTCACGTTCTCGGATGGCCTGAATAATCGCCAGTGCCTGATCACGCAGATCCATATGACGCAGGTCTTCACCGCCGATAGCGGAGGAGATGTCATGCAGATAGCTTTCAAAATCCAGCGCCTTCTGTTCCGCCTGCACCGCCGTCAGCCCCTGCAGTTTCTCTGCCGCGCGGCCCATATACAGCGCATGCTGTGCAGTACGCAGGGCACGCAGACCGGCTTTACGGCCCAGCTCGCGGTCCTGGTATTGTTCACTGATGGTCAGGCGCGCATCTTCTACCCGGTCACGGGCGGCGGCAAAAGTCAGTGGAGCGGTGCTGTCGGCGTCTTCATCTTCGGCTTTCTGCAGCGTCTGCTGCGCCGGTTGCCAGTGCACCGCCAACATGGTCATAGGTTCCAGTTCGGTGAGTTCCTGCAACACAGACGGTGAGCGTTTGATCGCGCGGACTTTCTCACCGGCTTCGATCAGTTTGATCAGATAGCTCATATCTTCCATGGCGTCTGTGTATTCCACCGGCAGGGCTTTATCGGCGTGAATTTCCAGCAGAACAGCGTTCTGGGCGATCAGAGGGGACAGGGTTTCCTGCACATCCTGTTTATTTTCCAGTGCTGTTTTTAACAGCCCCTGCAGTAATGCAGAAGACGCCAGCAGGGCATCGTTATTACCGGCCAGATCATTGCGCTGTACTTCGGTCATGGCGTCTTTAATGCGCTGCATATGCAGGGGCGCATAAAATTCCAGCTCTTCTCTTTGCGCGGTGTCATACGCCTGATTGGCAGCAGTCAGGGCTTTTTCGCTGTCATTACCAAAACTGCTGAGCACCTGATTAGTGAGATCTGAAAGATCATCAATACCGGCAAGCCGAGGACTGGAGCAGGCGCTGAGAAAGGAGGCAATAAACAGCAGGGAAAGAAGACGCAACATAAAAAAATCCAATAAAAAAGCCCGTACAAATCGCTTTGTACGGGCCATTATACGGATGATATCCGCGATGTCCTGACTGATTATTAATCCAGCAGGGATTTATCGCGGACAGCACCTTTGTCGGCGCTGGTGGCGAACTTGGCGTATGCCTTCAGTGCCACGCTGACTTTACGTGGACGCTCTTCAGCTGGTTTCCAGCCTTTGGCATCCTGTTCAGTACGGCGGGTGGCCAGCTCTTCGTCGCTCAGCAGAACGTCGATGCTGCGGTTCGGGATGTCGATTTTGATCGGGTCGCCGTCTTTCAGCAGACCAATGGCACCACCGGCAGCGGCTTCCGGTGAACAGTGGCCGATAGACAGACCAGAAGTACCACCAGAGAAACGACCGTCGGTCAGCAGCGCACAGGCTTTACCCAGACCTTTGGATTTCAGGTAAGACGTCGGGTACAGCATTTCCTGCATACCCGGACCACCTTTTGGCCCTTCGTAGCGGATGATAACCACATCGCCTTCTTTCACTTCGTCGCCCAGGATACCAGTCACTGCGCTGTCCTGAGACTCAAAGATTTTCGCTTTACCTTCAAACACCAGAATGGACTCATCCACACCGGCAGTTTTTACCACGCAGCCATCTTCAGCGATGTTACCGTACAGAACCGCCAGACCGCCTTCTTTTGAGAACGCGTGTTCGAGGTCGCGGATACAGCCTTCAGAACGGTCGCCGTCCAGTGTCGGCCAGCGGGTGCTCTGGCTGAACGCTACCTGAGTCGGGATACCGGCAGGGCCAGCTTTGAAGAACTCAACCACTTCCGGCGATGGGCTGCGCATGATATCCCAGGTATCCAGCGCGTCTTTCATGGTGGCGCTGTGTACGGTTGGCAGATCGTTGTGCAGCAGACCGGCGCGGTCGATTTCACCCAGAATACCCATGATGCCACCGGCACGGTGTACGTCTTCGATGTGGTATTTCGGGGTGTTCGGCGCCACTTTACACAGCTGCGGAACCTTGCGTGACAGAGCGTCGATTTCTTTCATACCGAAATCCACTTCCGCTTCCTGAGCGGCTGCCAGCAGGTGCAGGATGGTGTTGGTCGAACCACCCATCACGATGTCCAGGGTCATCGCGTTTTCGAACGCTTTGAAGCTGGCGATAGAACGTGGCAGTACAGACTCGTCTTCTTCTTCGTAATAACGCTTGGCGTTTTTCACGATCAGACGGGCAGCTTCCAGGAACAGGTTTTCACGGTCAGCGTGGGTTGCCACGATGGTGCCGTTACCTGGCAGAGACAGACCAATGGCCTCGGTCAGACAGTTCATGGAGTTAGCGGTAAACATACCGGAGCAGGAACCACAGGTCGGGCAGGCGCTGCGTTCGTACTCTTCGACTTTTTCGTCAGAAGCAGAATCGTCAGCGGCGATCACCATGGCATCGACCAGATCGAGCTTGTGCTCAGAGAGCTTGGTCTTACCGGCTTCCATCGGGCCACCGGAAACAAACACGACCGGAATGTTCAGGCGCAGAGCCGCCATCAGCATCCCCGGGGTGATTTTGTCGCAGTTAGAGATACACACCAGTGCGTCGGCGCAGTGTGCATTCACCATGTATTCCACGGAATCGGCGATGATTTCACGGGATGGCAGGCTGTACAGCATACCGTCGTGACCCATGGCGATACCGTCGTCCACAGCGATGGTGTTGAATTCTTTTGCCACGCCGCCGGCTTTTTCAATTTCGCGCGCGACCAGCTGCCCCATATCTTTCAGGTGAACATGGCCCGGTACGAACTGAGTAAAGGAGTTGGCAACGGCAATAATCGGTTTATGAAAATCTTCATCCTTCATGCCGGTGGCGCGCC
>NZ_DJIO01000042.1:36946-51483 GCF_002433655.1 Thalassolituus sp. UBA6592
CTTCATGCCGGTGGCGCGCCACAGCGCACGGGCTCCGGCCATATTACGGCCGCCGGTAGAAGTCTTGGAACGATACTCAGGCATGGCGTCTCTCGTATTCTTTATCGGAGGATATTGAGGGCGCATATTGTAGCAGCCGCAGCCAGAATGCTCATCTGTGGATTTCAGTCTGTGGATACCCGCAGTTTTCCACGCTTTCTGTGGATAAAATTGTGAATATGTTATGAGTTAACGCCTGTACGCCAGATAATAACGGGCGTTGTGACAGATTGATGAAAAATTAACCCCTTTTTCAAAATCCGGTGAAATCCACAGAAAGCCGCACCATGCAAGGGTTTGTTAAAAATAATTGCAAATAAATTCAGGGCGGCAAAAAAAATTCGTTTGCGCCAATGTCAAGTGTTGATAAAACCAGTGTCCGGATAATTCTGTGGATAACTATGTGAGTAAGCTGGTGGCGTTCTGTGGGAATACCTGCGGAGAACAGTGTCTTGTTAAATTATCCTCTTTTCGATGGGCAGTCATTGCGGCACGCTAAGCGTTATAATCGTCGTTTTTAATCCCGTCCGGGCTGTCGCGTGAACGCGCAGCGCGGTCCGTGGCAATCAGGATGCCCATGACTCCTTCCGATAAAGATCTCGTTTTTCTGCCCTTAGGCGGCACCGGCGAGATTGGCATGAATATGAATCTCTACGGCCACGACGGCAGCTGGCTGATGGTCGACTGTGGTGTCACCTTTCCCAAACCCGGGCGTGTCAGCGCCGATGGCACAGTGCATCATTCCGGCGAACCTGAGATCCAGATGCCGGACCCTTCGTTTATTGCCGCCCATCGCCACCGCCTTGATGGCTTAGTGATTACTCACGCCCATGAAGATCACGTTGGCGCCGTGCCCTATTTATGGGAACAGCTGCGCTGCCCGATCTACTGCACGCGCTTTACCGCGGAAGTGTTAAAGAAGAAGCTGGCAGAACACGCGCTGCTGCACCGGGTAAAAATCATTATTCCCAAAGTTGGTGAGCGGCTGAACATCGGGCCGTTTGAAGTGCAGTGGTTAGCGCTGACTCACTCCATTCCTGACCCCAATGCGTTAATGATCCGCACACCGCTGGGTAATATCTTTCACACCGGTGACTGGAAGCTTGATCCCGATCCGGTGATCGGCCACGGCTACAAACAGGAAACCTACACCCAACTGGCAGAAGAAGGCGTACGCCTGATGGTGTGCGATTCCACCAACGCCACGGTCAGTGGCCACTCGGCGTCGGAAGGTGCTTTGTATAAAGGTCTGAAAAAAGCCGTAGAAAGTGCCAGCGGACGCGTCATCGTTACCTGCTTTGGCAGCAATATCGCGCGCCTGTTAACGCTGTCGCGCATCGCCGAACAGACCGGCCGCTATATGGGCCTGATGGGACGCTCCATGGTGAATATGCACCAGTGCGCAAAAAAAGCCGGTATCTGGCCCCACGATGCGGGTTCGGTACAGGCGGGTCATCTCGGCTATTTACCGCGCAATGAAGTGCTGGCCGTAGTAACCGGCAGCCAGGGCGAACCGCGTACCGCACTGCGCCGCCTGGCTGCGGGTGCGCATCCGGACTTTGAACTGGAAGCCGGCGACCGCGTTATCTTCAGCGCCCGCGCAATTCCCGGTAATGAAGAAGCTATTGCCGGATTAATTCAGCAACTGCAAAGCATGGGTGTTGAAGTCGTTACTGCAGAAAACAGCGAACTGCCGATCCACGCTTCCGGCCACCCGGCGCAGGAAGAACTGCAGACCTTATATTCCTGGGTAAAACCGGATATCGCCATACCGGTACACGGCGAAGATATTCACATGCGCGATCACGCAAAACTGGCCAAGGCCTGTGGCGTAGAACGTACTATGACCGGCCGTAATGGCGATGTATTTATGATTGCGCCGGTGCCGGGCATACAGCGGCAGAAAGTGCATACCGGCCGCGTAGGCTGGGAGAAAGGCAAGTTAGTGCGGGTGGTTTAACTTTTGAACAGAATTGTGGTGCGCGGGGCATGCATCTTACCGGAGTGGCTTCAATGCCTCGTTCCCACGCTCCCGCGTTGCCTCGTTCTCACACTCCTGCGATACCTCGTTCCCACGCTCCCGCGTGGGAATGTAAGCGCCGCCTGCTGCGTAGGGATGAACTTGTGGCAACAAACTGTCTTCACAATGGCGCCATCCTCTATTGACTGATCTATAGATGCCATACAGTATATTTCCCATGTATAAGAAATATGCGCACGTTTTGCTAATTTGTACAGGCACGGTTTGCCAATTGCTCTGGCTATAAGTACCTGATTAGTAGTGAGATTTTTTCCTGAGGTCAGAAATAGTGTGCCGGAGCAAAGCGTGTTTATGCGCATGCGCGTTTTTGCCGGTAATGTTTGTATAAGAATTCAGGAATACCTTATGGGAATCAATGGGTTATAAAGGGATGTCTGGCTGATCGGAGTAGGGGAAAGTGAGCGTGCGCATGAATAAAACTGTTAGTTGCTAAGGAAGAAGATGACCATCGAGCAATTGGACAAAGTAGATATCATTGGAACAGACGACTCTAATATAGAGTTGGTCATCTCGGATCATCTTAAGTGGGACGACAAAAACGAGAAGCTATTACTTCTACAAGACAAGCTCAACTTATACTTGTCATTTGTCGAGTCCGGAGAGATATATGAGCATTGTCCCAAGGCTGTGGGATTGCCAGTAAAAATCAGTATCGTGTCTAAATACCAGCCAAACTCAGAGGCTGTTAAGTTTTTAGCGCTAGCTGCTGAAACCATTAAAGATGCAGGCTTTGAACTTTCATATGAAGTTAGATCAAGCAACTAACAAGCGCATGTTATTCAGCCGCTGCGCGGCTTGGGACCTCCTTTCAGTCGGCCCCAAATGCGGACGTTATGTTTTAAGGAGAATCTGAGAGAGTGCCTTATTTTAAATATATGGCGGCGTTCGCTTCTGATAAATTTCTTGATGATCAAACGGTCAGGTTTTGCCAACCAAATGAGTACAACGATCCGTTTGAGTTGATTCCTGAAATTAGACTTAAAGAAGAGTTGTCGTTGCCGAGCAAAAACCTCGGAATTGACTTATCTGGCGGAAAACCCCAATTTGAAGAGTATGAAATTTTAGAATCTGAGCTTTCTGACTATAAATATCACCTCAACTCAAATTTAGTTACCGAAGTAAGTAAATTAGTCGGATGCACCTGTTTTTCTTATTCAGAAGCCTCTATTCCAGTTAATCTGCTTATGTGGGCGCATTATGCTGAATCTCATAAGGGCATAGCCATCCAATTAAAGGATCGCTCCGCTTTGATTCAAGATATGAGCCCCGTCGTGTATCGAAAGAGACGCCCGATAATCAATGGGAAGTATCTCTCTGAAAGCGAAGTTATATCTATGAGGGATCTATACGTAAAATCGGATCATTGGGAATATGAGTCGGAATACAGGCTTTCTAGGAGGCTTGAGGATTGCTCAGAAGTAAGTGATGGTATCTTTGTGAGTAAAATTTCACCATGTGACATTGAGCGTATTGTTCTTGGCGTAAATGCAGCGCCAGAGCTCAGGGAAAAAGCGTTCAAATTCTACAAGCAACATAACATTCAAGTAATACTTACTAGGCGTGCGAGTTCAGGCTTTGGTTTTGAGCCGTCTACTGTATTTGGTGCTGAGTACTCGGACGCAGTTTCAATTACCGAATGGTATCGGTATGAATCAGCACAAACATAACAAACGCAGGCACTGGGACAAAGTTTCCGCTGCGCTTCAACTTTTCCCGTGCTGCGGGCGTTATGTGTAATCACATCCGAATATCGATCCAACTCGGAGTTAAGTGAATTAAATGGCCAAGAAGGAACTAACAAAGGAACAACAATGGTATGACGAGATCATTGTTGAATCATTTCGATCTGAAAAGAAATTACATGAATATATGGAGTCTAGGCCTGAAGAAGAATGGCGCAAACTTGAGTCATTTTCAGAACGAGCAAGAGTAGTTTTTGGAGAAGTCGCCACTGAGGATGGAGAATTCTTTGAAAACAACAAAGGCCAGTTTATAGACGCGGATTGTCAGCGACTTTATGGCATTACACTCGAACAGTTCGTTGATCAGTTTAATTTACCTGATGATGATAGCTTTCCAATACTAATTGATTACTTCGAAAGTTATTTGGAAAGGCCAGATAAAATTGGTGATCTATTATCTGAAGCTTATGATGCTATTGGCATCGAAAAGATGAAAAGTAAATCTGACCTAAAAAGCCTCAATAGTTGGGTTGCCAAACAAATAATGAACAAGCGAAGGCCTGACTTCTATTCTGAAGAAATATACGCCTATCTAATCGTTATCATCGGAGAGTTACTAAGAAAGACAAAACTAAAAGACACTGATTGGACGGTCTCCAGGGTCGATCTTCGGCATTCATATAAATTCAGGCCAGTAAGACATATTTATATCCCCTATCTAATCGGCGAGAACGGTAAAATTTACGACATAGTTACTTCATTTAGACATCATCTCTTTTTATCTGGAGGGGCTAAGCTACTTATGTCTAAAGTATTTAATAATGTCGAAGAAAGGGAGGAGCGTTCTATATGGTAAATCGTCAATCACATAACAGGCGCATGTTGATCTGTCGCCTCGCGACATGGGACCTCCTTCCAGTCGGCCCCAAATGCGGGCGTTATGCGTCAGGAGCATGAATGAGTAGAAGTGAAAACCTGGAAGATTATCTAGCCAATTTAAAAAAAGATCTTCCGTCATTTGAAGAAGCTGATTTCTCTGATCTGAATTGGCAAAATCATGAAGGCGAGAATGCATTGCATATAGCAGTAATAAGAGATGATGTTGGCATTGTAAGAGAACTTATTGCTAATGGAATTGAGTTAAATGCTAGAGGTGATCTCGGTTATACCCCATTACATGAAGCAGCATCCAGAGGAAATTTTGAAATTGTAAAGCTATTAGTCGAGTCTGGGGCAGATGTTCACGCACTAAGTGAAGGTGATCCACCATTTACAGTGGCTCGTTATTCAAAGAATGATGTAGTTTGTGATTATTTAGGCAAGGCAATGAAAAGTGTCCAAAGCAAAGATCGTTCAGTTTGGGCAAAAGCTAAAATTAAGCACCTTGAGCGTGAAATCGCGAGAATTAAAAATCAATATGGAATCGAAAACGCATAACAAGCGCAAGCAGGTAGGGACAAACTTTCCGCTAGCGCTCCAAACCAGCCGCAAATACGGGCGTTATTGCGAAGTCAGGAGTCGCTGATGGTCGAAGAGTTAATTGAGAAAGCTATAAACGAGGTTGCGAAGAGCACTTAAGCTGGTGACTATGTAGTGTCTACCTCCTGGGATTTAATCGTTGTGGGAGTAGGTTCACTAATGAAATGAAGGAAGGTGAGAATATATGAATAATAATAGGAGTCTAAATGCATCCAAAGATACGTAGCCCATTAGTTTCATGGTTGCTTACTGTAATGACTGGTGGTATTTATCTTTTTTTCTGGGTTTGGTTAGTTGCGACGGAACTTAACAATGCTGAGCAGAAGAACGTGTTTCCAGTTAAATTATGGAGAAACGCAACAGTTACACTCTATATTCTGGCTCTTGTTGGGTTCTTGCTGGCATTAAACGCTGTAACTTCACTCTTAGCTGTTGCTGCAATTTTAGGATTAGTTGGCTTGTTTTTAAGTGTACAGGTCTCTATTGGAAATTACATAAAATGCAAAGATGGTGAGCTTAATACTGGCAAGAAATATAGCAATGTGTTATCTGTTTTTTTACTTTTTTACTTTTTTACTTTTTTACTTTTTTACTTTTTTACTTTTTTACTTTTTTACTTTTTTACTTTTTTACTTTTTTTAGTTGCAAATACTGGTGTTGCCTATATGCAGTCAGGAATAAATCGTGTAATTCGGTATGAACAAGATCGATCCTGATAATTTTTTTGAAAAATTGACATCGGAATACTAACAGACCATCCGGGCCGGTGGCTCAAAAACATAGACAGAACATGGAGGATATCCTTTGTCTCTCAATGGTAGAATAATCAAAAGTGGGTGTCTATTTTGGTTTTTTGGTTATGAGAAAATTAGTATTATTCATATTTTTTATGCTTTCGGTATTTGCTAATGCAGGATCTTCTGAGAAGCTTGTATCTGACTATCTTGAATTAACTTACTCCGATGGTAGAAATGGGAATACCGCACAGCAGAAGTTGATATTGATTTGTTTCAATACTTCAGAGTGTACTGGTGTTGATCCTGAGGTGTGTGTGGATGAGAACCTGGAAGGTTTTCAGAGTTGCGATGAGAAAGATACTTGTTATTCTTGCTCGAAAAGCGTGAAAGACTATTATTGGAAGTCGGTCGAGCATTGCTTTGCTGAAAGCACTAGTGTTAGAAAATGTTTTTCTGAATAAAGTTGAGATCAATACATGAAAAACCTTATCGCTTTAAAAGCATAGTGTATCGATTTAAGTCTGTTTAACGCTTGTGGTAAAAGTAAAAAACGCCGGCAATAACCGGCGTTTTTTATAGCTCGAACTAACTCAATTGAATCAGTCCATATGCACTCTTAATCCATACGAGGAACAGCAGCCAGATCCACGGTAAATTTACCACGGTTATCGGCATCTTCTTCCTTACGGTGTTCGCCACGTTTCTGTACTACGGCGTTTTTACCGAAGCCTTCTGATACCGGGCGGGCACCTTCACGTTGTAGCCACAGGCGCATCAGATGGCGACGACGCTGAGGTTCCGGAAAGTCGATAAACTCGGTGCGCGAATGCAGCGCTGCGTAGTTTGACAGCCACTGGATATCGCCTGGGCGGAAGTCCATTTCGATGGCCATGCCAGGTTCGTAGGTGATCTCTTCAAACAGGTCGAGCAGGTCGATCTGGTCCTGAGTCAGGGCCGGAATGCCAGGGTATTCCTGTGCGGTTTTGATATAGATAGAGCCTGCATACATGTTCATCACACCGTCTGTAACGTCGAGAATCGGTGAGGTGTAGGTATCTGCCGGTGCTTCCGGGTCCTGACGGCGCCAGTCCCAGTTAAAGTCTTCAAACAACAGCGGGGCCAGATCCGGGCGACGTTTCAGAATTTCGTTATAAATTTCTGCACCGGATACCAGACAGGAGGCACCGCCTTCTTTGGAAGGGCGCAGACACATCAGGGATACTACATCTGAGCTGTCGGAGTGGAAGGGAAGTTTATCGCGGATGGATTTAGACAGTGCATCCGGCTCTTCCAATTTTTTATCCGAAGTTGCGTAAATATGGTCGATCAGATCGCCCATTTCGTTCTGGCGGAAGGGTTCGCCCATGTGCAGGCCAAGAATGTAGTAAATAGCCGCAGACAGCGCATCAGAATACACATGGGTACGCAGACCACGCACCAGGGTAAAACCGCGGCCGCCATCGACTTCGGCGCACCATTTTTTAACCGCTTCGGCAGTGACTGTCAGCGGGTAATCGCTGGCCTGTACAAAGCGCAGATCCGGATTCTCTTCAACAAAGCGGGTACCCAGGGTTTCCAGCTCTTTTACTTCTTCATCTGACAGCAGATAAATCCAGTCCGCTTCATTTTTTACTAATTCATCACCACGCCATGCGGCACGGCTTGTAACAGGTTGCAGTGCTTGGGTTGTCATAAAACCATCCTAATTAAAGTAGAGCAGGCAGATACCGGTCAGAGATCCAGTACCAGACGTTTACTGAGTGAGCCGGAGCAGCACACCATCATGGTGTCGTTGGCTGATTTTTCGGCATCACTTAATACGGAATCTCTGTGATCCGGTGTGCCTTCCAGCACGCGGACTTCACAGCTTCCGCAGACGCCTTCTGAACACATGTATTTCACGCGTACATCATTACGGGTAAGCACTTCGAGAATGCTCTCACCCTCATTCACCTCAAGCTCTTTGTTGCTGCGGGCAAGAACCAGAGTAAATTCGTTGTCACGGGCGGTTTCCTGATCTGAGGTAAAGCGCTCGTAGTGCACCTGTGCGGCGGGCAGCACTTTGCCGGCGTCGATATAGGCATCGAGAAATTCATTGGAGCCACAGCAGTAGAAATGCGCGCCGGTGTTTTCGGTTTGGGTAAAGAGTCCGGCGAAATCAATGCGTGGGTCGCCCTCGCGGGTGAAGTAATAAACGACCTTGCCGTATTGGCTTTGAGCGGCAAAATCGTGCACGGTGCGCAGCAGGGCTGCTTCCTGTTTTGTGCGGGCAGAAAAATGCAGCACCCAGGATTTACCCTGTGCTTCCAGTTCGTGGGCCATAGCCAGTACCGGTGTAACGCCAATACCGCCGGCGATCAGCACGGTGTGTTCAGCGTCAGGCTGCAGAGCAAAGTGATTGCGCGGTGCGCTGACAGTTAAGGTTTTGCCTTTGCCAGCGTATTGGTGAATCCATTCCGAACCACCGCGGCTCGGGCTGGCGAGCAGCACTGCCACCAGATAACGATGACGCTCGTGGCTGGCGTTGCATAATGAATACTGGCGGGTAATTCCGTTGTCGGCACAGATGTCGATGTGAGCACCGGCACTGAACTCAGGCAGGTCGGATTGATCTTCGGCCCGCAGGTCCAGAAGGATGACGTCGTTACCATCTTCAATAACGTCATGAATAATGAGTTTCAGGGTTTGTTCACTCATAACCTGTTCCTGAATTTTCTTAAGTGGTTTCTCTATGGCAACCACTATAAATTCAGCAGGTAAATATTCTTGATTGATAACGCATAAGAAATTGACTGCAGACGATTAGCAAAAAGCTGAGCGGCAGACAAAAAAAGCCATAGAAAACTATGGCGAATTGATGAAGGATCTGGAGGAGATAAAGCAGTTAATCGTTCTGTGGTTCAAACACAAAACTGGCCATGCTCAGGGATTTAAATACGATCTGGGGTGTAAACACTTTCAGTTTGTCACCGCTCATACGGGTGCCAATAAAATACTGTAGTGGCCAGAAATGATCCGGTGTCGGATGGTTGCGGCCAGTAATCAGGCCAAGTGATTCGACATCGAGAATTTTACCTGTGTGTTTCTTCTTCATGGCTTCAATGATGTAGTCATTGAATTCCGTGCACCATGGGTAGGGTTGTGCGTTTTTGCTCCATTCCATGGTGGCCAGGTTATGCACGATATTGCCGGAGGCTACAATCAGTACACCTTCGTCACGCAATGGTGTCAGCTGCTCACCGATGGCAAAGCGCTGTTCAGGTGTCAGCGAGACATCAACACTTAACTGTACAACCGGAATATCGGCTTTGGGAAAGGCATGAACCAGGACGGACCACGAACCGTGATCCAGCCCCCAGCTTTTATCCTGTCCGACTTTTCTGTCCAGCAAGCCTGCTACTTTATCCGCCAGCTCCGGTGATCCCGGTGCCGGGTACTGAACTTTGTTCAGCTTAGGGAAACCACCGAAATCGTGCAGCGTTCTTGGTTTCTGCATGGCCGTCACTGCGGTACCGCGGGTACACCAGTGGGCGGAAAGACATAAAATCGCTTTTGGCTTTTCCTTCAGGGCAGATGCAATCTGCCCCCAGGAACGGGTATAGCGATTATCTTCCAGCGCATTGGTCGGACTGCCATGGCCGAAAAAAATAACAGGCATACGGGACATAAAAGGTCTTCCTCTGGCTGAGGAGCAGGCCAATCAGCCCACTTTTTTCTCAGCTTTCATTTTTTGCCATTGTGCACGGTAGCGTGGTACCAGCCAGGAGTTGAAGCGACTTTGCGCGCCTTCTTCCCAGGAGTAACGGCCGCGTGGTGCATGACGTGAACGCAGACCCTGCTGTACCAGATGGTCGGCATGAATGTCCTGATCGTTGATTTCCAGCGAACGGGTCATGATGTCTTCCATTTTCTTGTCGAAATCCGGATCTTCCATCGCGCCTTTGGCGAACAGAATACCAAGGTCGAGGTAGTGGCTTTCCGGACCATCGGCACGCAGGATCAGATAAATAACAGCGTCTGCAGTCATTACCAGAGACAGTGTAGGCGGCAGGTTGGCGAATGCCATGCGGTTGCGTTCTTCATCTGTCAGTTTCGGGAATACCGGCATCAGTGCTTTGTGCGTGGTATTGAAGCTGGCATCCATGTGCAGTGTACCATTGGTGCGGTAGTAGCCTGCAGTATTTGCTGGCAGCTCTTCCGGAAATACCGCCAGTTTACTTGGAATATAATCGTGGAAACCTGCATGCAGACGGCTTGCGTGGTAGCCATCGTTATTGTTTTCGAACTGTACTTTCCAGCCAAACTGATAATGTGTGTCGCGGTCTGGCTCAGGACCTTCAGCATTTTCGAAATCGTAATTGCCCACAATCGGTTCCAGCGCGCTCAGACGTGGTGCCAGTGGTGCAGCATCTTCATCGAAGTTGATAAAGATAAAGCCATGCCAGATTTCCAGTTTGAACTGTGGCAGGCCGTTTTCTTCTTTATGGAAATCACAGGTTTTGTGCATTTCCGGTGCGTTGATCAGTTCACCTTTCAGGTTGTAGGTCCAGTGGTGATACGGGCAGGTAAAGGTACGGGTATTGCCGGTACCTTCTGAAACCACCATAGCACGGTGCTGACACACAGAAGACATCGCACGGATCTCACCGTCGCGGTCATGTACCACAACGATTGGTTCATCCACGATGGTAGTGTTGTAAAAATCACCTGGATTTTTAACCCAGTCGGTACGGCCAATGCACAGCCATTCATGATCGAACAGGGCCTTCTTTTCAAATTCAAAAAAGTCACTGTCGGTGTAGCACAGAGGTGGCAGAGTTTCGGCTTTATCAATCGCAATGATTGAACTTTCCATGCTGTCAAAAAATTCGTCGTTTAAAAAATGTGTACTCATCATCAGCTCCTGTGACTGAACCTGGTCCGGCGACCGGAGACATTGATTGACCAGGCCAGACATGATTTTGAGTTTTCATCCTACGATGCTGACGGTGAATATTATTGGCTGGATGCGTACGAGTTTTGGTGCGACGGCGAATCACTCAGGCTGTGTGGTTCGTGTGTCGTTCTTGTGTAGCTCCCTCTTAAATACCCTGTACAGAGGGCATAACAGAACAGAAGAAATAGCGGAAGCTAAGGGATAGCGGGCGTCAGACCTGTGTTTGCTGACGTGTATTAGCTGACTGAAAGAAGCGGCTAAGCGCAATAAAGAAAGGTACTGGCGACGATGAAGTTCAGGAGCAAACAGAAGGGTGCGTTTAACAGAAAGGCTGACAATCGGAGTTTGTGTCAGTCGAATGCCAATAATTTATTCGCATTCGTTCAAGAAATTACAGGCCGGTCGTTGCCATAGTGTCCCTACGATAAATACGTCTGCCGGACTGGTTTTACAGGGCTTTATCAATAATTCAGTAAAGAAAACGTTCTTCTGTCCGTTTGCCGATACTGAATGCTGATAGGCGTTATAACCCGGTTAGGAATGACAGGCAAGTACGGGACGCTCACCTGATGGTGAACATGGTGCACAAAGTATGCATGCCCCGACAGTTACAAACCTCGCTCTCTGCACAAAAGAACAGCAAAACCGCTGAATCCAGAAGGGTTCCGGACATAACTTCAAGATAAGATGTGAATGAGGAAAACTACCGTGAAAACATCACAAGCATTCAAGAAACTTTCTCTGGCGGCAGCCGTATCCCTGGCATCAGCCAGCAGCTTCGCGGAAACGTCAGTAGCAGATCTTGCTAAAAATGTTGAACTCTATGGTGTTCTGGATTTCGGCGTAACCTGGGTAGACGATGAGGGCGGTGAGAGCAAAGTCAGTGGTCGTGACAGTGTAAACTGGGGTAACCGTATTGGTCTGAAAGGTACCATTGATCTGATTCCTGGCTACAAAGGTATTTTTAAACTGGAGCATGGTTTCAAACTGTCTGACGGTGTGACTTCTCAGTACGACACCATGTGGGGCCGTCAGGCGTACGCCGGTGTGCAAAGCGATAAATACGGTACCTTAACTTATGGTCGTCAGTACGACTTTATGTACGATAATTTCAACCAGCTGAACATCGGCGGTTATGCCAGCACCTACGGTGGCCACCATGGTGACCTCGACCGTATTTCCGGCTGGCGCATCGACAATGCCATCAAATACGTTTCTCCATACCTGAACGGTTTTACCTTCGGCGTAATGTACTCCAGCGATGACCGCGCTTATGCGGACCAGGGGCAGCCATGGGGTATGGGCCATGCACCTCTGGAATCCATGAGTGCCGGTGCCAGCTACTTCGGTGGTACCTGGAGCGTTGCAGCCGCTTACGTGAAAATCGAAAACGATACCGTTTACCCACTGCTGCAGGCCGGTGTGCCTTCTCTGCAGGGTCTGACAATGGACGGTATCGGTACTCAGGCTGACCGTGAAATTTTCGCTCTGGGTGGTTTTGTAATGCTGGGTGATTTCGCTCTGGTACTGAATACCACTCAGACCACGCTGTCTGATATGGTGAACAGCACAGGTGCGGCGGATGACGATGCAACTCAGAATGTTTATGAAATCGGCGGTTACTACCCGATTGCTGAGAAAACCCTGCTGATTGGTGGTTACCAGCATTCTGAACTGGAAGAGTACGATTTCGACGAAGTGACGCTGGGTGTTAAATACGACTTTACCGATGCGGCATGGCTGTACACTTCTTACTCTTATATGGAAGGTTCAGACGATACGTTTGTTAACCAGGGCGCTGCATGGTATCTGGAAAACTCCAGCACCAACACTCAGCAGACTGCACGTATTGGTATGATTCTGACATTCTGAGCCTGATGCTCATCTATAATTAAATATTTAAGGTACTTATATGAAACGCAGAACGATTTTAAAAGCAGCGCTGCTGTCTGTGTTGATGTGTACATCGGCGTGGGCATCGCAGGCGAGCGCAGAAGAGAAAGCTGTATCCATGGCACTGCCATTTGACGTGGAAAGCTGGGACCCGACGGCCCGTGTTATTCCACATGCAACCTCTCTGTACAAAACCGTATTTGATCAGCCGCTGGAATATGATGCAGAAAACAAACTGCAGCCAGGTGTGGTGAAAGAATACAACTGGATCGGTGATGATGGTCTGACGCTGGAACTGGTCCTGCGTGATGACGTGTACTTCCACAATGGTGACAAGCTCACCTCTGAAGACATTAAATTCACCTTTATGGATCACCCGAAATCTGACAAAAGCATTCAGCTGGGTTACATCTGGTGGATGGTGACTGCCATTGATACTCCAGAGCCAACCAAAGCTGTATTCCACTTCAGTCAGCCGTTTGTGACTGCACCTGAATACCTGGGTTTTGCCAGCTCTTTTATCCTGCCGAAGAAGTACATCGAAAAAGTCGGTATGGAAGAGTTCCTGAAGCATCCGGTGGGTTCAGGCCCGTATAAACTGGTCAGCTATCAGCGTAACAGCCGTATGGTGCTGGAAGCGTTCGATAAATATTGGGGCGGTGTTCCGGATATTAAAAAGCTGACGATTCAGGTTATTCCGACATCGACTTCCCGTGTGTCTGCTGTGCAGTCTGGTCAGGTCGATCTGGCTTACTCGCTGCCAATCCGTGAAGCGGTGCGTCTGGATAAACTGCCGGAAGTGACCAGCTCACTGACCTCTACTGTGGATACTTACCTGATCCACATGGTGAACAAAGGCGCACTGAAAGACAAAAATGTTCGTCTGGCGATGCATTATGCGATCGACAAAGCAGCGATTTCCCGTGCGCTGCTGAACGGTCTGGCTGAGCCTCTGTCCACTGCCAACCCACCGGGTACACCGGCTTACGACGCTGACTTCAAATTTGAATACAGCCCGGAAAAAGCCAAAGAATATCTGGCGAAATCCGGTTACAGCTTGGATAAACCAGTAACCTTCAAGTTCCTGGCAACCAACGGTGTTCACCCGATGGACAACCAGATGGCCCGCGCTATTGTGCAAATGTGGAAAAAAGTCGGCATTAACGCCGAACTGGAAACCATCGACTTCGGTAAATACTTCCAGGAAGTGGCTGCCGGTACACTGGAAGGCCCGGCGCTGTGGCTGTGGAATAACTCCACCGGTGACCCTGAACTGTACACAGGCAGTTACCTGAACGCGGATACCATGTTCTCTGTATGGCGCAGCGAAGAAGTGATGAAAAAACTGCGTCCGCTGCTGGGTGAAACCGACTACGACAAGCGTATGGCTGAGTACAAAGACTTTAACCGCTGGGTAGTGGAAGAAGGCTTCAGCATTCCTCTGATGGAAGGTGTGAGCAGTGTGTCACATGCGAAAAGTCTGAACTACGTGCCTTACCGTAATGGCTGGATTCTGCCGGCGAAATGGTAAGAACAGAATTCTGAGCTGAGGAGTATTTCAGATCAGGATTCAGTAAGAGATAGAGAACAAGCGGCCTGCGGGCCGCTTTTTTGTGGGTGTTATTCAGGGCGTATTGGAGTGTCGGTTATCCAGGGCATATCTGAGTGTGTAATGGGCCTTAGATGTTTATTGTAGGAGCGGGTTAAGCCGCGAAATTATTGGTGGGCGG
>NZ_DJIO01000013.1:0-23621 GCF_002433655.1 Thalassolituus sp. UBA6592
GTGCGCCTTCAGCCACTCGGCCATCTCTCCGGAACACGGCGCGCATAGTACCACGTTCTTCAAAAATTGAAAGGGAAAAATTTAAAGAAATTAAGACCTTACCTCTGAGACGTCAGACCCAGAGGCAGGTTAAGGCAAAGGATCAGTAGTTACCGTTAGGCTCAGATGAGCCATCACCGTTCTTTTCGCCCTGAATACGCTGATAAATCTCTTCACGGTGTACGGCGACTTCTTTCGGGGCGTTCACGCCGATACGTACCTGATTTCCTTTTACGCCTAAGACAGTCACAGTGACATCGTCACCAACCATCAATGTTTCGCCTACGCGACGGGTCAAAATAAGCATAGGAGTTCTCCTGACATTCCTGTTCGTTACTAGGGTGCTATGGGTGGCTTGCGCCGGTGTCCTCAGTCCCATACCTCAGTATTGACCAAAAAAGTCAGATTTAAATACGGTATTTGAGAACATTTTGTTATTAGAGAGCGGTCAATCATTGACCCCTCTCTAACACAAGGCGGGAAATGAGCAGATTACTCTTCGATCGCCTCTGCATCCAGACCAAACGCTGTGTGCAGAGCACGAACTGCCAGTTCCAGATACTTTTCTGCGATCACAACAGAAATTTTAATTTCTGAGGTCGTAATCGCCAGAATATTGATATTTTCATCAGCCAGAACTTTGAACATCTTGCTGGCTACGCCCGCATGTGAGCGCATACCCACGCCTACCATAGACACCTTACAGATGGTGTCGGTTCCGGTGACTTCGCGTGCTTTCAGTTCTTCGCCAACCGCTTTCAGGATTTTCATGGCTTTCTGATATTCACCGCGGTTCACGGTGAAGGTGAAGTCAGTTGTGCCATCGGCAGATACGTTCTGGACGATCATATCCACTTCAACGTTGGCTTCGCTCACCGGCACCAGAATTTTTGATGCAACGCCCGGAACATCCGGCACGCCTTTAACAGTCAGTTTTGCTTCATCGCGATTGAATGCGATACCTGAAATAACTGGATTTTCCACGGAGCTGTTCTCCTCCATCGTGATCAGGGTGCCGTTGCCTTCTTTAAAGGAAGAAAGCACACGCAGCGGTACTTTGTATTTGCCGGCAAATTCAACCGAACGGATCTGCAGTACTTTTGAACCCAGGCTGGCCATTTCCAGCATTTCTTCAAAAGTCACTTTTTCCATGCGTTTGGCCGCCGGAACAACGCGTGGGTCAGTGGTGTAAACACCATCCACGTCGGTGTAAATCTGGCATTCATCGGCACCCAGAGCAGCAGCCAGCGCTACGCCTGTGGTATCCGAACCACCACGACCCAGCGTGGTGATGTTGTTGTCTTCATCAATACCCTGGAAGCCGGCGACAATAACCACACCGCCTGCATCCAGCTGTTTACGCATGGATGAGGTGTCGATGTCTTCGATTCGGGCTTTCATATACGAGCTGTCAGTCTTGATACCTACCTGCCAGCCAGTGAAAGAACGGGCATCAACACCGCGCTTCTGCAGAGCCATGGACAACAGGGCAATAGTGACCTGTTCACCGGTAGATACCAGCACGTCCATTTCGCGCGGGTCTGGTGTTTCAGAAATATCTTTCGCAAGGCCGATCAGACGGTTGGTTTCACCGCTCATCGCGGATACAGCAACCACTACCTGGTGGCCGGCATCGTGGAAAGATTTCACTTTATCGGCAACCGCTTCAATACGTTCTGTTGTGCCAACAGAAGTGCCGCCGTATTTCTGTACGTAAAGCGCCATGACGTTCCGGATTGACTGTTGTAAAAAAGGGCGCTAATTAAACAACAATTGCCGGGCGCATGAAAGGTGCCACCAGCCTTTATTGGCCAGATTCTGGTCAATAATTCATGCACAGACAGGCACAAAAAAACGGGCCGCAGCCCGTTTCTCTGTTTACGTTATCTGTTATGAGACTGTTTGTCTCAAAGCACAGACTCCGCCCACTTGCTGAAGGCTGCCAGTGCGTCAGCAATACCTTCCGGTTTCTGACCACCCGCCTGAGCCATTTCCGGCTTACCACCGCCGCGGCCATCCACGTATGGCGCACACTCTTTCACAGCATCACCGGCTTTGGCTTTACCGATCAGGTCTTTGGTAACACCGGCCAGCAGAGTCACTTTCCCATCGGAATCCGATGCCAGCATGATCAGTGCAGAGCCCAGTTTGTTTTTCAGCTGGTCCATGGTGTTACGCAGTGCCGGAACATCAGCGCCATCGAGTTTGGCCGCCAGCACTTTTACGCCATTGATGTCCCGGGCGTTGGCCGCCAGGTCAGAACCGGCACTGGAAGCCAGTTTATTTTTCAGTGCTTCCAGTTCTTTTTCCAGCTGGCGGTTACGGGCCATCAGCTGATCAACTTTATCACCGACGTTATCCGCTGAGCCTTTCAGGTTGCGGGCGATGCTGTTCAGTGTCGCTTCTTCCTGAGCAATAAAGTTCAGCGCGGCCTGGCCAACCACAGCTTCGATACGGCGGATACCCGCCGCGATACCGCTTTCGGAGGCAATCTTCAGCAGACCCAGATCACCGGTACGGGATGCATGAGTACCACCACAGAATTCCACTGAGAAATTATCAGTACCCATGCTCAGTACACGCACGACGTCACCGTATTTCTCACCAAACTGCGCAGCAGCACCGGTTTCACGCGCTTCATCAATATTCATCACGCGGGTCACTACCGGCGTATTGGCACGGATCTGTGCGTTAACGATGTTCTCGATTTCTGCCAGTTCCGCGGTACTCACGGCTTCCAGATGCGAGAAGTCAAAACGCAGGCGGTCGTAGGTATTCAGCGAGCCTTTCTGGTGAACATGGTCACCCAGCACTTCACGCAGAGCAGCGTGCAGCAGGTGGGTTGCCGAATGGTGCAGCGCCGTCGCCTGACGTTTTTCTGCATCGACAGTCGCTGTCAGCTTGTCGCCAACTTTCACACTGCCCTCGACCAGAACACCTTTGTGCAGATGGTTACCGGATTCTTTGGTAGTGTCTTTCACCTGGAAGACCACGCCGTCGGCTTTAAGGAAACCGGTATCACCAGCCTGACCACCGCTTTCCGCATAGAAAGCGGTTTCGTCCAGTACCAGTACGGCTTCATCACCGGCGTTCAGCTGATCAACCGCTTCACCGTCTTTGAACAGGGCTTTTACCGAACCGGTATTTTCCAACTGTTCGTAGCCAAGGAAGTTGGTTTCACCGTCCAGCGTCAGGCCTTTACCATAATTGCCATCAAAGTGGCTGGCAGAACGGGCCATCTCGCGCTGGCGCTCCATGGCCGCATCAAAGCCTGCTTCGTCCACTTTCAGATCCCGCTCACGGGCCACGTCAGCGGTGAGGTCCAGCGGGAAACCGAAGGTATCGTACAGTTTGAAGGCAGTTTCACCCGGAATGGTGTCGCCGGTCATTTCAGCAATGGCTTCATTCAGAATGCTCATGCCTTTATCCAGCGTTTTGGCGAACTGCTCTTCTTCCAGACGCAGCACTTTCATCACGTGATCCTGCAGGTTCACCAGCTCAGGATAGGCGTCGCCCATCTCTTTGCTCAGTGCCGGTACCAGCTTGTGGAAGAAACCGGCCGGTGCGCCCAGCATATGACCATGACGTACCGCACGACGGATAATACGACGCAGCACGTAACCACGGCCTTCGTTGGATGGCAGCACGCCGTCCACGATCAGGAAGCTGGTTGAACGGATATGGTCAGCAATCACACGCAGTGATTTGTTCTCGGTATCGGCACAGCCGGTCAGCTCGCCGGCGGCTTTCAGCAGCGCCTGGAACAGATCGATTTCATAGTTACTGTGCACGCCCTGCTTGATCGCAGAAATACGCTCCAGACCCATGCCGGTATCCACGGATGGCTTAGGCAGCGGGATCATGTCGCCGTTTTCTTTGCGTTCAAACTGCATGAAAACGTTGTTCCAGATCTCGATGAAGCGGTCACCGTCCTCTTCCGGTGATCCCGGAGGCCCACCCCAGATGTGTTCGCCGTGGTCGAAGAAAATTTCAGTACACGGACCACACGGACCGGTATCGCCCATCTGCCAGAAGTTGTCAGAGGCGTAACGGGCGCCTTTGTTGTCACCGATGCGGACGATTTTCTCCGCCGGCAGACCGATTTCTTTATTCCAGATGTCGTACGCTTCATCGTCTTCGGCGTACACAGTCACCATCAGTTTCTCAACCGGCAGGTTCAGCCACTGCTCAGAAGTCAGAAACTCCCAGGCGAAATGAATGGCGTCATTTTTGAAGTAATCGCCAAAGCTGAAGTTACCCAGCATTTCGAAGAAGGTGTGATGACGGGCGGTGTAACCGACGTTTTCCAGGTCGTTGTGCTTACCACCGGCGCGCACGCAGCGCTGTGATGTGCAGGCGCGGGTATAGCTGCGGTGTTCCAGGCCAAGGAACAGATCCTTGAACTGCACCATGCCTGCGTTAGTGAACAGTAGGGTCGGATCATTACCGGGAATCAGTGGGCTGGACGCCACCACTTCATGCCCTTTGGAAGCGAAATAATCAAGGAATGCCTTGCGAATGTCTGAGCTTTTCATACGGCTGCGGGTATCCGGAAGCGGTTGTCATTTATTGAAAGAGGTGGAGTATAGCGGTTTGCGCGCCCGAGTCCGAGTCCCGCCGATGGGTTTATAAACAACCTTTAATGGGCCGATACAAAATTTTTCTTGACGAATCACGGATTCAAGATAACTATATAAGCATACTCTAATTTAGAAAAAGGTGATGTTATGAATATCGATCGCATTGTAATGGCCTTCGCCGGAACCGTTATTCTGGCTTCACTGGCACTGTCTCAGCTGCACAGTGTGAACTGGCTGTGGCTGACAGCGTTTGTTGGCGCCAACATGCTGCAGGCTTCTCTGACCAGCTTCTGTCCGCTGGCGATGATCCTGAAAGCCTTCGGCGTTCAACCTGGTTGTGCATTCTACCGCAGCAAATCCTGAGGGTTCTGACAGCCGGGTAACATCCCCGGCATCAGTGCGGGGAGACAGCGCTTCTCACGTGGCATCAATTATGTGGCGTGATCTGACCCCGTATAACGCTGCCCTGTCGTTATAATCAGCCCTCCCGGAAACTCCAGCGGAGGGCTGAGTGCGTAACCTGTTCCTGATTCAGATATTTCTGCTTCTACAGCTTTTTCCCAACGCTTTTACCCAGCCTGTCTTTGCTCAGACGGCCGTGACACTGACGCCTGCTGCGCAGTGTTCAGTGCCAGACTTCCGCTATCCGGATTCTCAACTCAAACAGCATTGGCCTGTGCTTAATGCTGGTCCATCGCTGCCGTTCCCTGATCAGGATTACCTGCAGGAATATTTCAGCCGCTATCCGGCACTGCTCAAACAGACATTAACCGCAGCGCAGCAACCCGGGCATCACCCTTCCCTGCAGTCGCTCAACGAAGGGCATCTGCAGCCGCTGGCGCACGCTCTGCAACAGGTCTGGCGCCTGCATTATCAAGGCGATTTTATTGCCGCCTGGGAATTGGGGAACTCACTGGGTCCGGTTGGCGCCGTGCCCGGTCTGTATGCACGGATGATGTACGCCACACTGTCAGTGTCTGATTCCACAGATAAACTCGCTATCCTGCGTGACGCCGCACAAAGGTCAGAGCAGCTGCTGCCGCTGACCCCGGATGATGCCTTCGCCCGCTTTGGGCTGATTTATGCCAGAGCCAGAATTCTTGAACTGCTGCCAACCACTCAGGCCTCATCCACTGGCTATCTGCAATCAACCCGCGATACCCTGCTGCAATTGATCAGGGAAGATCCGCAGAATGCCCTTTATCCGGCTACATTGGGCGGTCTGCATGCCGGCGTTGTCAGCCGCGTAGGCTCATTTATTGGCAGCGTGACTTACGGTTCCACTGCCGGCAAAGCCATCGCAGCCTTTGAACAGGCACTGCTCAATGAAGCACAGCTGCCGGTAATTTATTTTGAATACGCCAGAGCGCTCGGTATGATCAACGCCGGAAAATACCGCGATCAGCAGCTGGCTCTGCTGCAGAAATGCCTGCAGCAGCCGGTACTCAGCGCCGAAGAAGCGCTCAATCAATGCCAGTGTCAGGAGCTGCTCACGGAAACAATCGCAAACAGATAACAGGGCAGCCCGAGATGATTAACCCCTGGGTAATCGCCGCTATGATTCCCGCTATGGTGATTGTGATGATTCACTTTGCCATCGGGCCTTTCGGCCACCCCACACGCCTGCACTGGCACATGCGCTGGAAGCAGTGGCCGGCAGGTATAAAAACGCCGCTACTGTTAATTGCCGCCATCCTGCTCGCTGCCGGCGCGAGCCACGCAGTTGGCCTGTGGATGTGGCCGCTGTCGGAGTGATATACGACACAGGAAAGGCTCTGGATTGAGCGGCTGACGCTTAGCTGACAACACCAGAATCATCCGGAAAAACAGCAACACCCGACCTTCTGGTCCTTAAATCGATAGCTCTGAAAACAATAACAATAAAAAGAGACGATCATGGAAAGACTCCGTATTCATAACGGCGACATCACGCTGGACTGCCGTGCTGCCGGCGCGGAAAGTGGCGAACTGGTTATTCTGCTGCACGGATTCCCGGAATGCTGGACCGCCTGGCGCCAGCAGATTCAGCCCCTCGCTGACGCCGGTTACCGGGTCATCGTTCCTGATATGCGCGGCTATGGCTGCTCCTCCAGACCAAGACACCATAAGCGTTACCGTCTGGACGAACTGATTACCGACATTGATGCCATACGCCGTTACTGTGGTCAGTCACACTTGCATCTCGGCGGTCATGACTGGGGCGCAGCAGTGGCCTGGTGGTACGCTCTGCATCACCCACAACGGCTTGCTTCGCTGACCATCGTGAACGTTCCCCATCCATTGACGTTTCTTGAAACTCTGCGTTCGAGTCCGCTGCAACTGTTTAAAAGCTGGTACATTTTCTTCTTTCAGCTGCCGGTGATTCCGGAGTGGCTGATCAAAAGGGGAAACTATGCCCTGTTGCGGCTGACATTAAAGAAGACCTCGAACAAAGGTGCTTTTGCAGACGAAGACCTGCGTTATCTGTTACACAGCTGGCAGCAGCCAGGCTCAGTCCGGGCAATGGTAAATTATTACCGCGCATTGCTGCGCAATATCGTGCGTCCGGCGCAACCACAGATAACAGTGCCAACCCGCATCCTCTGGGGCGAGCGTGATATTGCTCTGTCGTCTTCCATGGCCAGCAACAGTCTGCAGTATCTGCACAACGGCGAGTTAATCAGTTATCCCGATGGCAGCCACTGGCTGACACATGACCTTCCCGCAGAAGTATCAGCACGCCTGCTGGAACACATCAGTCGCCACCCGGTTGCAACGGAATCTGCTGCAGACGTTCTATAGACCAATGGTGTAAGGACACGCGCCTTTTGGTCAGTGGCTGGCAGACACCCCGATTTTCTTTAATCAGTACTTCGTTCTGAGGCTATTGCTGGCAGTTGATTCCTGTCCCTTAGCTTAGAAATGAGCGTGAAATATGCGCGAATATTTCAGTTTCATGTACAGAAACGGCCACATATGACCGATTTATCCGTATAATCGCGCCAGACTTTTTTACTGGAGTTCTTATGGAACGTATCCTTATTGTTGGCGGTGGTGCCGGTGGGCTTGAACTGGCCACCCGCTTAGGCCGCCAGTTGGGCAAACGTGGCAAAGCCCATATCGAATTGATTGATGCCAATCAGACCCACCTGTGGAAACCCCTGCTGCACGAAGTAGCCACCGGCGCACTGGATTCCGGCATCGATGAACTGAATTATCTGGGGCACGGCAAAGTTCACGGCTTTACCTTTAAGCTGGGACGTATGTGTGGTCTGGACCGCGAGAAAAAAGAAGTCATCCTGTCGCAGATTCTCGACGACGAGGGTGAAGTTCTGGTTCCTGAACGCCGTATTCCCTACGACACTCTGGTTCTTTCCATTGGCAGTGTGACCAATGATTTTGGCACCAAAGGGGCCGCAGAGAACTGCTTTTTTCTCGACAGCCGTGTTCAGGCCGAACGTTTCCACCACACTCTGCTGAATGAATTCCTGCGCGCCAACGCCAACCCTGAAGAAGGTCCCCGCGCACTCAACATTGCTATCGTTGGTGCCGGTGCCACCGGTGTTGAACTGTCTGCAGAGCTGTACAACACCGCAGAACTGCTGGTGCGTTATGGTCTGAAAAAACTGACGCCGGAAAACCTGCGTGTCAGCCTGATTGAGGCTGGCCCACGCATTCTGCCGGCCCTGCCGGAGCGTATCTCTCTGGCAGCAACCCGCGAACTGGAAAAGCTGGGGGTAAACGTCCTCACTGAAACCATGATCACCGAAGTGACTGATTGTGGCTTTAACACCAAAGACGGACGCCAGATTCCTGCAGAACTCCGGGTCTGGGCCGCCGGCGTAAAAGCCCCGGCCTTTATGGCCACACTGGGACTGGAAACCAACCGCGCCAACCAACTGGTGGTAAACGCCAGTCTGCAGACCGAAGATGAAAACATCTTTGCGCTGGGCGACTGCTGTTCTGTGATGGGCGCTAACGGCCGTCCGGTACCGCCAAGGGCACAGGCCGCTCACCAGCAGGCATCCCATCTGGTAAAAGCGCTGCGTGCACGTCACCGCGGTCAGCCAATGCCGGAATTCGTTTACCGCGATAAAGGTTCTCTGGTATCTCTCAGCCGCTACAGTACGGTGGGCAGCCTGATGGGTAACCTGACCAAAGGCTCGATGATGATTGAGGGGCGTTTAGCACGTCTGGTTTACGTATCCCTGTACCGCCTGCACCAGATTGCTCTGCATGGTTATTGGCATACGCTGCTGCTCAGTCTGGTTGGTCACATCAATAAAGTGATCCGCCCACGCCTGAAACTGCATTAAACCTCAGCGATACAAAGCTGACGGCAGATCGAAAAAAGCCTCCGAGCACTGCTGCTCAGAGGCTTTTTTTGTCTGTAGGCATATCACAGACTGCTGGCGAGCGCCTGCGCGCGGTAGTCCCCAGGCGTTGAACCGGTCCAGCGTTTGAAGGCTTTATAAAATGCACTCGGTTCCGCGTATCCCACCATATAAGCGATCTCGTACAGCGGGATGGCGTAATCTTCGATCAGGCGCATGGCCAGTATCTGCCGGCTTTCATCCAGCAATACCTGATAGGTAGTGCCCAGAGCTTTCAGACGACGCTGCAGATTGCGCACACTGATACCCAGCTGCGCAGCCACATCTTCCTGCGCCACATGGCGACGCATCAGACAACGGCCAATGATTTCCCGTAATTCCGTATACAGAGTCAGGTGTTCATTGAGCTTCTTCTCTTTCAGCTCAAGTTCGCGCAAGGTGTTGGTAAAACTGTGGGTATGATGATCCGGATTAATGCGTATCCAGGCATCAGCACTGATTTCGGTGCGGCAATTGTCGCCCTGAACCACAGGCACGCCGAGTAACTCCGAGAGTTCGTCCTGACGATCCCGGGCACAGGAAAACACAATACGGATATCGCCGCTCTGATAAGTGCCAGCCAACGCATTGCGGCACAGAACGGCCACCGCTGCCAGTGCCTGCTGACACTCGCCATGACTGAGCGAACTGCCATCCGCCGTACCGGCGTGCAAAACAACACAGTCTTCACCCGCATCAATCTGGATGCTTGCCAGTCCGATGGAACGGTGAGAAAAACGCAGTGCGGCAGGCAGACTCTGAGCCAGGTTTTCGCCACAGCGCATCAGCCTGCCCATAGGCAGATCACGTTCGGCAAGATAGCGCCCGGACTGAGCAGCGATCAGACTGCCAGTGAATTGTTGCTCTACCCGATTCTGCGCCTCGCGTAATTTATCAGCGGCGATCCATGGCGGTAACGGTCCGAATTCAGAAATCCCCAATGCCCGAAGAATGGGCAAAATATCTGCACCCCGTCCGTCCCAAAAATTGAGTAAATGCTGTACCAGTACGATATCTACCTGCACAGTTGGGCCCATATCCCTCCCCAACATCATAATTTCCCATACTTCCGATCTGTGCCGGATTAACAATTGTTCTTAGAATATTATTCATCGGGATCATGGTTAGAGGCGTGTTTTGTGTCAATAGACTGAGGCGACACAGGCCAGGAGTGTGAATAAAAGCCAGTAAAGTCAGGAGAAATCAGTCATATTGAGACACTGAATGCCAGTGATCGAGTACATGGCTGATTTGTGAACCGGTGAATCCACGATAGGCGAGAAAGCGATAAATGCGGGCTTTTTGCTTCTGATCCGACAGATCCGGCGACGGGCCAAATTTCTTTTCGGCCACGGCAATGGCCTGGGCATACCAGTCTGCTTCGTTTTCTTCCATGGCGCTGTGGATCTCTGCGGCACCCACGCCTTTACTGCGCAGCTCATGTTGCATACGTAAAGGCCCGTGACCACGATGTACACGGCTGTTCACAAAAGATTCAGCAAAGCGTTCGTCGGATTGCCAGCGTCGTTCCGCTAACTCATTGAGCAGGTTATCGAGATCTTCAGCCGAGGCGGCTTTGGGGCGCAGCTTACGCTGCAATTCAAGGCGGGAATGATCCCGGCGTGACAGCAGATCAACTGCTGCACACCGGAGTTCAGAGTAAGTTAACGGATCAGGCTTCGGCTTCTTCATCAACTTCTTTGTCAGCGTCTGCGACAGCTGTAATGTTCAGCATCTGAGCACGAATGGCAGCTTCGATTTCTGCAGCCATTTCCGGATGATCTTCCAGGAAGGAAGCTGCATTGGCTTTACCCTGGCCAATCTTATCGCCTTTGTAGCTGTACCAGGCGCCGGATTTGTCGACCAGATTACATTTCACACCCAGGTCGATTACTTCGCCCATGTGATAAATGCCCTGACCGTACATGATCTGGAATTCCGCCTGCTTAAACGGTGGCGAAACTTTGTTCTTAACCACTTTCACACGGGTCTCGTTACCGACCACTTCATCGCCCTGCTTCACAGAGCCGGTACGACGGATGTCGAGACGAACAGAGGAGTAGAATTTCAGTGCGTTGCCGCCGGTGGTGGTTTCAGGCGAACCAAACATCACGCCGATCTTCATTCGGATTTGGTTGATGAAGATAATCATTACGTTGTTCTTTTTGGCCGAGCCGGTCAGCTTGCGCATCGCTTGGCTCATCAGACGTGCATGAACGCCCACGGAGCTATCACCCATATCGCCTTCAAGCTCCTTTTGGGGCGTCAAGGCTGCGACCGAGTCAACGACAATTAGATCCATCGCACCGGAGCGGGCGAAAGTATCGACGATTTCGAGAGCTTGCTCACCGTTGTCGGGTTGTGAGATGAATAGCTCATCAAGGTTTACACCAACGCCTTTGGCGTATTTGGGGTCGAGCGCATGCTCGGCGTCGACGAAGGCACAGTTAAAACCGGCTTTTTGAAATTCAGCGATCGCATGTAGGGTCAGGGTGGTCTTTCCCGAGCTTTCAGGACCGTAGATCTCANNACCGATCTTCATACGGATCTGGTTAATAAAGATCACCAGACAGTTAGCAGCTTTTACATTACCTGTGATTTTACGCAGAGCCTGAGACATCAGACGCGCCTGCAGACCAACGTGGCTGTCGCCCATCTCGCCTTCGATTTCGGCTTTCGGTACCAGAGCCGCCACCGAGTCGACTACGATCACATCAACTGCGTTAGAGCGTACCAGGCTGTCACAGATTTCCAGTGCCTGCTCACCGGTATCCGGCTGAGATACCAGCAGAGTATCCAGATCGACACCCAGCTTCTCGGCATACAGAGGATCAAGTGCGTGCTCAGCATCGATGATGGCAACGGTTTTACCCGCTTTCTGCGCCTGAGCCATGGCAGACAGACACAGGGTGGTTTTACCTGAGCTTTCAGGACCGTAGATCTCAACGATACGGCCCTGGGGCAGACCACCTATGCCCAGTGCGATATCCAGACCCAGAGAGCCGGTGGAAATAGCCGGAATAGCTTCGCGTGGCTGCTCGCCCATTTTCATAATGGCGCCTTTACCAAACTGGCGTTCAATCTGGCCCAGTGCCGCATCAAGTGCTTTCTGTTTGTTAGCGTCCATCGCTGTGCTGCCTCTCTGTTGGGTTGCCGGTACGGCTCAGTCTGACGTTTCACTGTGTGAATGTCCGTCAGTGGAGCTGTACAGGTGAATCACTGTAAATTTAACCAGTATTTAAGCACAGCTGATTTGCCTCGCCAACCCCTGTTTGCAGAATGACCGCAAAAAACAACAACTGGATATATATCAGGTATCTTCTTCAGCACGCCAGCCAACGACACAGGCCACGGATTCCGTGATCTACAGCCTGTTCACGCACCGCCTGGCGGTCACCGGCAAAATGACAACATTCGCTGATCTGATGCTCCGCATTGCCCCAGGCAAACCAGACCGTTCCCACAGGTTTGCCTTCTACCGCACCACCCGGGCCGGCAATACCACTGACTGCCACCGCAAGGTCGCCGCCACTGTTGCTCACCGCACCTGCCACCATGGCACGCACCGTTTCTTCACTGACAGCACCATGTTGTTCAAGGATCAACTCAGGTACATCCAGACAGCGCATCTTGGCTTCGTTGGAATAGGTAACAAAGCCACACTCAAACCAGCCGGAGCTGCCGGCAAGATCGGTAATGGCTGAGGCAATGCCACCGCCGGTGCAGGATTCAGCGGTAACAACTTTCTGATTGCGGCTGGTGAGAATTTCAGCCAGAGCCTGCAGGGAGGCCAGACGTTCAGCAGACATAGACACCTCGTCAGGTCATGCCCATATCCGTATGCCGTCACACGGATAGCGGCGCGAGAATCGGGTAAACAACGCCTATGGTAAGGAAAGACGTCCGTTCCCGGCAACATCTTAAAGAACACCAGGCGTTGCACGCAAAGAACGACAGTCGCTGCCTGCCAGCAATAAAAAAGCCCGCGCGGATACTCCGTGCGGGCTTTCACATCTCAGCATGCATCGGCAGCTGAAAATGATCAGTTCATGCTGCGTACTTTACCGCGGTTCAGCAGACGGTGAGGATCATAAGCCTTAATGCTGGCTTTAATCTCATCGCTGAGACTGCCGCCATGCTTGCCATCTTCCAGGGTATACACGTGGGAATTATTAATTTTAATGCCCAGTTTTTCGTGAATATCCATAATTTCCTGCAGACGCTCTGCACTGCTGTAACGCACCAGAGGCAGACCGGTAATCAGCAACTGACCATTTGCCAGGCGGATATATTCCAGATGAATTTCTACTTCATCACCGGTTTCAGCTTTCAGATCAGCCAGCTGTTGCAGCACGTTTTCTGCATCATAATTGGTCTGCAGATTAGTGAAGCTTTTATCATGCTTCAGCGCATGCAGCGTGGCGTGGTTCCAGCAATGTTCCATCATGGTCAGTCCACTCTGGGTCATTTCTTCAAACGACTGAGTCCAGGCAACCCGGCCATTGTATTCCGCCAGCAGATCCAGCATTGGCGTTTTACTCTGTTCAGCCACCAGGCTGACCACCATAAATTCACCGGCTTTCAGATCGGATGGCACATCCGAAAAATAGGCTGCAGCAGCCGGGTTGTATAAACCCAGTTCCCGCTTGGCAATGCCAACGGAATCAAACATGGTACGGCAAAAACCGTGCGCATCTTCAATGCTGTTGAAGGCCAGCATATATTCATCCCAGGACTGAGCCGGAGCCAGTGCCAGTTCCATATCCAGAATAATGCCGTTGGTGCCATAAGTATGGTGGAAGGTCAGCAGATCTTTGCCTCGCAGTTCGTTGATCACCGGTTCTTCTTCGATGGTCATCACACGAATGCTCTGCACTGTGCCAGGAGCAGAAATCGGACCGAAATTAATGGAACCTACGCCACCAAACCCACCGGCAAACAATCCACCAATACAGGCAGCTTTGTAGGTGGATGGCAGACAGCGTAATTCCCAGCCCTGTTCACGCACAGTGTCTTCCAGCTCGCCGATTTTCATGCCGGTCTGAACACGGATCAGACCATCGGCAATCCAGTCTACTTTTTTGCAGGACGTCAGATCCATCACCAGACCGCCTTCCAGCGGAATAGCCTGGCCATAGTTACCAGTACCACCACCACGGATCGTCAGTGGAATTTTATGCTGAACGCAGGCTGCAACCAATGCCCGGATTTCTTCTTCATCCCGTGGCTTAACAATCATGTCCGCTTTTTTATCGGCCAGCTGTTCCACCAGCAAAGGGCTGAACCAATAGAAATCTTTCGACAGACGCTTCACATGCACCGGAGAGGTAATCCATTCCATATCCGGCAGGGTATTTTTCACTTCGGTCAGAGTTTCTTTTACATTCATCGTGTTATCCACATGCAAATATATTATTAATTAATTGGATTCACTTTCGTGCCAGCTGCCAATCGTAATTCTGGCCAGCAACGACATAGAGAGAAACAGCACCACACCCGTCAGGGAAATCAGCACCAGGGCTGCAAACATACGCGGAATATTCAGCTGATAACCGGACTGCAGTATCTGATACGCCAGACCGGTATCACTGCCGCCGGTACCGGCAACGAATTCCGCGACAACCGCGCCAATCAGTGCCAGACCACTGGCAATACGTAATGCGGCAAAGAAATATGGCAGCGCAGACGGTACCCGCAGGCGCAGCAGAGTTTTCATGCGCCCGGCCCGACGTAAACGGAAATACGCCAGTAAGTTGGGCGACACACTGCGCAGCCCCAGCGTGGTATTGGAAATAATCGGGAACAGCGCCACCAGCGTCGAACACACCACCAGAGCCAGCGTTGTGTTCTGAATCCAGATAATAATCAGTGGCGCGATAGCAACGATGGGCGTTACCTGCAGCAGTACTGCGTACGGGAAAAACGCCGTTTCAACGGTACGGCTCTGAACAAAAATAAACGCCACCAGAACACCAAGCACAATTGCTAACAGGAAAGAAAGCAGCGTAATTTTCAGGGTGAACAGCAATGATCCGCCGAGCAGATCCCAGTCAGCAATCAGAGTTTTCACGACGACCAGAGGTGCCGGAAAAAGATACTCGGGAACATTGCCGACGGTAACAATCATATGCCACAGCAATAACAGCACCATGGCAATAAATGTCGGAATCAGATATTTACGCACTTTCGGATCATTCAGTAACGGGTAAATAACTTTCAAAACTGATCCTCCTCTGCTGCCGCATCCATCAGGTATTCATGCAGTTGCATGGCATATTCACTGAAGCGCTGCGTCATACGGAATTCCGACTTACGCGGAAACGGCTCATCAATTTTAATATCAGCAACAACCCGGCCCGGACGTGCTGCCATCACGATGACACGCTGTGACAGAAAAACGGCCTCATGAATGGAGTGAGTTACGAAGACAACCGTCAGACCGTTATCACGCCATAAATCCAGCAGGTCAGAATCCAGACGGAAACGGGTAATTTCATCCAGTGCACCGAAAGGTTCATCCATCAGCAGAAGATCGGGATTCACCACCAGACCACGGGCAATGGATACACGCATCTGCATACCACCGGATAATTCCCGTGGCAAAGCATCAGCAAAACGGTCAAGTCCCACCAGCTTCAGCGCTTTATCGATACGCGGCTTCGCTTCTTTTGACGGGATATTGTCCAGCTCCAGCGCCATGCTGACGTTCTTACGCACGCTGTGCCACGGCATCAGCGACGCTTCCTGAAATACGAACGACAGTGAATGACCGGTTTCTTCAATCTGATCCACCGGCTTTTTCCACAGCAACAGACGACCATCGGATGTATCTTCCAGTCCGGCAATCATCTTCAGCAGCGTACTTTTACCGCAACCGGATGGGCCCAGCAGGGTTACGAATTCACCCTCTTTAATCTTCAGATCAACCGGGCGCAATGCCCGGGTACCGTTGGGATAGACTTTCTCTACCGACAACATCTCGATGGCGTTTACCTCCCCGGCGGCAGCCGGGGAAGTATTAACCTGTTCAGTGTTGCCTGCAGCTTTGTAATTCACATTACTGATCATGGCATTACCGGATTTTTAGTAACAAACTCAGTGGTGTAAACCTTCGCCAGCGGTACTTTTTTGCCGTCGATCAGTTCGTTTTCTACCACCATGTCCCAGGTCGCTTTCATGCGCTCATCGGTAATGATGCCAATACCTTTGGTAGCTGCATCACCGCCGGTCACGAAACCGGACTCATTCAGTTTTTCTACCGCAAATGCCAGCTGCTCGGTGGTCATGTTCGGGTTTTCTTTCTGAATCAGTTCATTACCTTTTGCCGGATTGCTCAGGTAGTTTTTCCAGCCCTGCATAGAGGCTTCGATAAAGGCCTGAACCTGTTCAGGGTGTTCTTTAATCACGTCGTCACGACAGGCAATGGAATTACCGTATGGAGGGTAGCCTTCGTCACCCAATGCATAAACAAGGTAGTCAGCACCAGCGTTTTTCATTGCGAATGGCTCTGAGCTCATATAGCCCTGCTGCGCGACGCTGCTGTCAGCCATAAACGGCTGGATATTGAAGGTGTATGGGCGCGCCATTTTATCGGTAAAGCCGAATTGTTTTTTAGCCCATGGCCACCAGGCAGAATGTGCGCTGCTGGAGATCAGTACGGTATGACCTTTCAGGTCTGCCAGACTCTTCACATCGCTGTGGGTAATGATCACAGTCGGATCGTGCTGAAAGGTACCGGCAACCATGGTCATCGGGATACCACGCTGTTGCGCCATCATGGTGGAAATGTCATCACGGATAATACATTCCGCCTGACCAGCCGCCATGATCTGCACAGAGTTCACCTGCGGGCCACCCATTTTTACGCTGACGTCCAGACCTTTAGCTGCGTACAGACCTTCTGCTTCTGCCTGATAAAAGCCACCGTGCTCCGCCTGTGCATACCAGTTGGTAATAAAACGGAACTTAGCATTTTCCGCCTGTGCCGCTGGTGTGATAGCGGCAGCCAGCACAGCTGCGACGCCGAGGGTTTTACTGACAGTTTTTACCTTGCTGAACATATGATGTTTCATAATTGCCTCTGCAATAGTTAGTTTGCTGTTTTCCAGATATTTTGCTTTTTGACGTTATTTCTGTGAGTGAACATAGCCGCTGTAATGACCACGTCCCCAGGTTGTTTCACTGCGTTTTACCCACTGTGCCTGATGAATTTCAGTAATCACCTGAGCCCAGCCTGAACCCAGTTCCTGCAGAATCTGAAAACCCTGTTCAGGCGTCGCTCCGGTCGGATCACCGATCACACCGGTCGGGCCAAAATCGTAAGATGCCCAGGCCGCTGCCGGACGCCCTGTGGTTAAGCTCGGACATGGAAAAGGTTCCGGGAAATGCGCTTCAGCACGGTCCATATGCAGGGTATCCGGAGCCAGCGCCATCAATGCTGCGGTTTCTGCATGGCCGGCGTGCATTGCCAGCTGATGTTCTTTTTCCGGAATAAAACTGCTGTCGAACGGAATAGACCAGGGGGAACGGGTGATGACCATATAATCACCATGACGCAGACGCAGTTCGCGCGCCGCCATTTCCAGCGGCTGTGGCTGACCACCGTGGGCATTAATCATCAGTAATTTACGGAAGCCTGCACGGTAAATGGATTCGCCGATTTCCTGGATGGTATGCAGCAGCAGTTCGCCGGTCAGGGTTACAGTACCGGGAAAATGAATATGCTCATCGGATTTACCATAAGTAATCGGTGCCAGGCCGTAAGCAGGAATATTATCCGGCAACATTTCCAGCGCTTTACCGACAAAACCGGCGGCAATAATAGAGTCTGTGGCGCAGGGCATATGTGGCCCATGTTGCTCAATGGCACCTACCGGCAAGACAATCACAGTATTTTCTTTGTCTTCCAGAGCATCAATATCAGTCCAGCTCAGGTAAGGTAAAAAACGGTTAGCAGGAATATATCCGTGCAGCATAAAAACTCCTCAGTTGCCTTTGTTCAATGGCAGGTAGGCGGTGGCTTCCACTTCAATCAGAATATCGGTGCTGGGTAACATGGCACTGACTTCAACGATGGTAGAAATCGGTGGTTCATCCGGAAAAAACATCTGCCGGACTTTTGAGTAATAAGGGAAGTGATCCAGATTGCGGAAGTATTGCACCAGCTTGAATACGTCGCTCATCTGCCCGCCTTCGCTTTCAATAATGCGGCGGATGGCATCCAGTACGAACCAGCTCTGTGCCAGAATCGGCCCCTGTTTTATATCGCTGGAAAATTCACCACTGCGGCCAATCAGGTCTGCAGCGTCATCGGGAATATCATCAAAGCCTTTAACAATCAGGCGGCGTGCGGGATCGACCGCAATCACACCGGACAGAAAAATAAAATCACCGACACGTTTGCTTGCCAGATAACGTGCCAGTGGGGCTCCGTTTGTTTGTTCCGGGGTTTGTTCTTGGGGGTGTTCCAGGTTTTGTTCAGGTGCATGCTCAGAAGTCATTGCCTTCTCCGTTTACAATTCAGCTGAAGAAAAATACGCCGGCTTTTCCGTATCCGAAGCATTGATAATGGTGCCGCCGTGAATGCGGATATGCCCGGAAGATGACGGCCAGCTCCAGGGAGAATCGGTGCAAAAAATCAGCAGATCCGCCGGCTGCCCGATCAGGGAAAAATCCGCATTACTTTTCAGCCAGTCGGTACGACAGATAGCCTGAGACCAGTCGTCAAACACGTTATCCAGATGCGCGCTGTAGACGGCCATGGTCAGCATCTGGCACAGGTCGTAATTACCCAGCGGGCAGAACGCATCCTGTACGTTGTCGTTGGCCAACAGCACGGGAATACCGCGTGCTTTGGCTTCATGAATCATGCTGATACCGCGCTGACGCGGTGTACGGCCAGGTTCGGCATCCTGCAGAAAGAGATTGGTGGCAGGCAGTGCAACAAAAGTAATGGGCTGTTGCGCCGCCCGGTCGAGCAGATGCAGCGCCATATGTTCAGACTGACTGCTGAGCGCACAGACGTGGCCACAGACAATGCGTCCGGAAAAAGTCATCTGCTCCAGAACATCGAGCAGACATTCCAGTCCGGCGGCCTGACCACTCAGTTCTTCATCAATGTGCAGGTCGAGATCGACGCCAGCTTCGGCACTGCAGCGCAGCAGAATTTCGACAGCAGCGGGATCAAGATTGGTGCTGTGAATAAATGCTCCCATCACGCCCTGCTCACTGGCGGCAACGGCAGCGATAATCTGTCTGGCTACGTTTTCATCGGCGAGTAATGGCAGCGGCACCAGAGCCACGCGCTGCACGGTAATACGCTCACGCCACTGTTCAGCCAGTTCCCCCATAACCTGCCAGCCCAGCGGAACCTCAGCCGTAATCCAGTCGATGTGAGTACGCAGTGTGCGGGTACCGCTCGCCCAGGCCGCCTGCAGCGCTTTTTCGCCACGCTGTGTCAGGTCTTCACGACTCCAGTGGGCGTACTGGTCAGCACGCATGGCTTCAATGGCCGGCAACAGACCGGGCTTAATTTTGCCCAGACGTTCGCGGGTATAGGTTTTATCCAGATGCGTATGCGCGTCCAGTAACCCAGGCAAGGCCAGACGACCGCCGCCATCAACCACACTTCCGTCAGGATTCTGAGGGCAGTCACTGGTGGGCGTTAATTCAGTAATACAGCCATTTTCGATGTGCACATCGGCCAGTGCCGGCGAGCCGTCTTTTTTCACGGCATCTTCAGGCCAGTTGTCCGGCAGCAGCCAGGCGGGCAGACGTAAACGAAGGATACAGGAGACGGAAAAAGTCATATCAGCGCCCCCTTACAGCTCAAGGGTCAGTCGTTCGGAACGACAACCACCGCAACACAGCGCGACGTATTCTTCGCGCTCTTCGTCCTCCAGACACTGGTCGTGATGTTCAGGATCACCGTCTTTCCACGCCACCACACAGCTGCCACAGATACCCTGCTCACAGGTGGTATCCACATGAATACCAGCCTGACGCAGCGCCGCTAACATAGATGATCCGGCAGCCACCGGGACGGTCAGATCTGATTCACTCAGATACAGCTCATAACCTTTGTCGGCGAGGTTCTCCAGCGGTGCGAAACTCTCTTCATGCCAGCAACCGGCAGGCAGCATACTGCACTGCTCACGTACCAGATCGATAAAACCATTCGGGCCGCAGCAATACACATGGGTACTGCCAGGCAAACTGCTGAGCACTGTGCTCAGATCCATGCAACTGCGCACACCAAACAGCGTGGTGACGTCCCAGCCGCTGGCAGCCAGCTCCGCTGCAAACGGCAGAGAAGCCTCATCAGAAGCACAGGCGATGATGCTGAAATCTTCCCCTTTGGCAGCAAGTTCATGAGCCATGGCCATCAGGGGAGTCAGACCAACACCGCCACCTATCAGCAGGTGATGAGCTGCACGCTGCTCCAGTGGGAAACAGTTATTAGGTGCAGACACCTGAAACTCAGCGCCCGGCAATGCCAGTGCATGCAGCGCTTTTGAACCACCACGGCCGGCGTCTTCGCGGCGCACAGCAATATCGTAATAACCACGCTGAGCAGGATCACTGCACAGTGAATAAGCCCGGCTCAGCTCGGGTGTGATCTGAACTTCAATATGGCTGCCGGCAGTAAACGCCGGCAGCGGTGAACCGTCCGCTGATTCGAGACGAAAGCGGCTGATCAATGGCGTCAGGGCATGACGCTCAGAAACTTTTACGGTAACAGGTACTTCGTGTTGCAAATTCATAATTTGACCAATTGAATTGACCGATCGGTCAAACCATATGCACAACAAATGCCAATCTGTTTGAGCACAGGGTCTGACGACCGTTAAGGCGGGGTTAAAAAAGGGGAAAAATGATCAGCGAGCGGGAGAGGAAATACCGCAGCAAATTCCGCAGCCCTGCAGAATAAAGGTGGTCAGTTCGTGCAGAATTTTTTCTCTGACCTCAGGGTCGGTCAAAGGGCCATCCATTAATTTTTCTGCCTGCAGTGTGTAGTCAGAATAATACTGAGTCAGCGCCCAGATATGCATGATCAGCAGACGTCCGTCCGGTGCCCGTAATTTGCCTTCCTCTGCCCAGCGGTTAATACGTTCAACCTTGCGCATGGTGGCCGCAATAGCCTGTGGCCAATATTCCTCCAGACGCGCGCCACCACTGAGGATTTCCATGGTAAAGATGCGCGACAGCTGAGGATGATCCAGAGCGTAATCGAGCTTCATTTTAATGAATTTTTTCAGCTCTTCTGCAGGCTCACTGCCGGGCGTTTCATCAAAGCTGAAAAAGTCTGCCCAGGCATTTAATACCTTGCCCAGAACCTTGGAATACAGGGCTTCTTTATCTTCAATATAATAATGCAGCTGGGATTTTTTCAGCCCCGCCCGTTCAGCAATTGCCTGGGTCGAAGCACCAATAAATCCATGCTGACTGAACTCAATAATGGCCGCATCCATTATGTTCTGAATTATTTCCTGGCGGCCTAGTTTTGCCCGCTCAGTACGGCTCATTGTACCTGCCAAATTTTGCACCACTTCAGTGATCTGTGTGTAATATTGCCCTACAAAAGCGCAAGACCATCCAATAAATATGGCTTTTATCAGCCGTTTTTCAGTATACCCCAAGCCCAGCCCTGAACCCCAGCATCAGCCGTGCAGACGGATCCGGCTGCTGAATTCCGCCGCCTGATTTGCTACTCTGGGCCGCGTTTAAAAACGTCTGCCAAGGCAGGCAATAACAGTCATCAGCAGTAATCAGGTGCGACAGCAGTTTCATGAGCGATAAGAGCAATAGCAGCCAACATACACCAATGATGCAGCAATACCTGCGCATCAAAGCGGAATTCCCCGACACTCTGCTGTTTTACCGCATGGGCGATTTTTACGAACTCTTTTACGACGACGCCAAACGTGCGGCACAGCTGCTGGATATCACCCTCACTGCCCGGGGTCAGAGCGGTGGTCAGCCAATCCCCATGGCAGGTATCCCCTATCACGCCGCCGATAACTATATTGCGCGTCTGGTAAAGCAGGGCGTTTCCGTCGCCATTGCCGAACAGATCGGTGATCCGGCAACCACCAAAGGGCCGGTTGAACGCAAAGTCGTGCGCGTCATTACGCCAGGTACCCTGACCGACGAAGCCTTTCTTGATGAGCGCTCTGACAACCTGCTGGTTGCTCTGTGTTCCGACAATCAGCGTCATGGTCTGGCGGTGCTGGAAATCAGCTCCGGTCGTTTTTCCGTATTTGAAGTAGACGGCGAAGAAGCTCTGCTGGCCGAAATCGAACGTCTGCGTCCGGCAGAATTGCTGTTAAACGAAGACCAGCTGGCGCCGGGTCATCTGGCAGAGCGTCAGGGAGCCAAACGTCAGGCACCGTGGCATTTTGAATCCGACACCGCCTTCCGCCTGCTGACCACGCAATTGAAAACCCGTGATCTGCGCGGCTTTGGCTGTGAACACTTAACCGTTGCCATCCGCGCTGCCGGTGCGCTGCTGAATTATGCGCAGGAAACCCAGCGCAACAGTCTGCCGCATATCCGCTCGCTGCAGGTCGAACTGCCGGATGATGCCATTATTATCGACCCAGCCAGCCGCCGGAATCTGGAAATCGACATCAACCAGAAAGGCGATGACGACAAGACCCTCGCCTGGATTATGGATAAAACCGCCACGGCCATGGGCAGCCGTTTGCTGAAGCGCTGGCTCAACCGCCCGCTGCGCGACCGTAAACTGCTGCAACAGCGCCAGGCATTTATCAGTCAGCTGATTCACACCTACACCACCGAAGAACTGCACAGCTGCCTTAAACAGGTCGGCGACATCGAACGTATTCTGTCCAGGGTGGCACTGGGCTCTGCCCGCCCGCGCGATCTCGCCCGTCTGCGTGATTCTCTGGCCGTGGTTCCCGATGTACGTCGCTTACTGCAGGCACTGGACAGTGATCTGGCAAAAAACCTGCTCGAACGCGCGGTGGAATTCCCCCATTGGGTTGAGCGCCTGAACAAAGCCATTATCGAAAATCCGCCCGTGGTCATCCGTGATGGCGGTGTGATTGCCGAAGGCTACGACAGCGAACTGGATGAACTGCGTTCGCTCAGCGAAAACGCCGGCGATTATCTGGTGAAGCTGGAAGAGCAGGAAAAAGAACGCACCGGATTAAGCAGCCTGAAAGTGGGTTATAACCGTGTGCATGGTTACTACATCGAAATATCCAAAGCCCAGTCCGATTCGGCACCGACGGAATACATCCGCCGCCAGACGCTGAAAAATGCCGAGCGTTTTATCACGCCGGAACTGAAAGAATTTGAAGACAAAGCCCTGAGCGCCAAAAGCCGTGCTCTGAGCCGCGAAAAAGGCCTGTACGATGAACTGATCAGTGAACTGGCAGAAGAGCTGGTACCACTGCAGGTCTGCGCTGCCGCGCTGTCGGAAAGCGATGTGTTATCCAATCTGGCGGAGCGTGCGGAAAGCCTGCGCTTTGTGCAGCCAACCCTGACCGACGAGCGGGTACTGGATATCAGACAGGGCCGTCATCCGGTGATCGAAACCCTGATCACCGATCCCTTTGTGGCCAACGATACGCACCTCGATACTGAGCACACCATGCAGATCATTACCGGCCCCAACATGGGCGGT
>NZ_DJIO01000189.1:0-10531 GCF_002433655.1 Thalassolituus sp. UBA6592
CGGTTGGGAGAGATGGTATCTACAGATCTTTCCATATTTAAACCGTATTTTAATTAAATAACCGGGGTTCGTAGGGTGGGCTCCGCCCACCGATATCCGTAACGTCCGGCCATGCCGGAATCGCGGCTGAAGCCGCTCCTACAATGAATCCCACAGTTAAAATCACTACCCGTAGGGTGCGCAACGCGCACCAATATCCGTAACGTCCGGCCATGCCGGATTCGCGGCTGAAGCCGCTCCTACAATGAATTACGCAATCGGCCCCGCCTGCAACGCCTCACGCAACACTCTCGCTGCGCCCGGACACCAACCCGCCCGGCGTTACGCCAAAATGGCTGCGGAAGGCTGATATAAACGCTGAGGTGGAATCATATCCACAGGCCAATGCGATGTCGGTTACCCGTTCACCGCGTTCTAACATGGGCAAGGAACTCAACAAACGTAATCTCTGACGCCAGGCGCGGAACGCCAGACTGGTTTCTTTCTGAAAAATGCGGGTAATGGTTTTCTGAGAAATACCCAGCTTCTGTGCCCAATCGCCGAGGGTATCCGGGTGATCCGGATGGGCGTAAATTTCGCGGCACATAGGCTGCAACCGCTCATCCGCCGGCCAGGGCAAATGCAGATCGGTGCGCGGAGCTTCGCGTAACTGATCGATCATCACGCTGACCAGCCGCCCTTCTTCGCTGTTTTCGTCATAGTCCTCAGGGTAAGTACTGAAAGTACGGATCAGCTCCCGCGCCAGTGGCTGCACTTCCAGAATTTCACACCGCGCCAACAGCTCCGGAAACTCTTCACTGCGGATATACAGGCTGCGCATTTCGGTATCCGGTTCACTGGTTACGCGGTGCGATAAACCCGCCGGGATCAGAATGGCACGCTGCGGCGGCGCCAGATAACGCCCGTCAGCCACCTGCACTTCCATTACCCCACGAATGGCGTACGACAGCTGAATCCACGGGTGATCGTGCCATTTGGTGACTGCAGCAGTGCGCAGGGATTCCGAGCGGGCGTACACCCGCCGTGGCAGGGCCTCCAGCTGAGGAACCTGACGGATATTGGCCTGCACTTGTCCGTTTGTCGACATCATGGGGGTTTATGGCGTTAGTAGGATATTTATCTCAGATTAAACTCACTCAGACTGCTGCTTCAAGCGGTTTAAAGAAAACAAAAGAGTACGTGCAATGAAATTACTGAGATTTTTACCCGATAAACTCATCCTGATGATGCTGGGCGCCGTAGCCCTGGCGGCTTTATTGCCGGTGGGCGGCAAAGCAGCCGAAGTATTTTCCTGGGTGACAGACCTGGCAATTGGCCTGCTGTTTTTCATGCACGGAGCAAAATTATCCACCAAAGCAGTGTTTGAAGGTCTGACGCACTGGCGTCTGCACCTGCTGATTTTCAGCTTCACTTTTGTACTGTTCCCGGTGCTCGGTCTGGCGCTGAAGCCGGTATTAGTGCCGATGGTTGGCGACGATCTGTATCTGGGCATTCTCTATCTGTGCGCCCTGCCTGCCACCGTACAGTCCGCCATCGCGCTGACATCCGTAGCCGGCGGTAATATTCCTGCGGCAGTGTGCAGTGCAGCCACCTCCAGCCTGATCGGTATCTTCCTGACGCCGTTTATCGTCATGCTGATTATGGGTACTGCTGCAGCCTCCATTGATCCGGCAGAAGCGATTCAGGGCATTGTGATTCAGTTATTACTGCCATTTATTGCCGGTCAGATTGCCCGTATCTGGATTGGCAACTGGGTAGCGGCCAACAAACAGTGGCTGAAGTATCTGGATCAGTCTTCCATTCTGTTGGTGGTGTACGGCGCGTTCAGCCACGCGGTCAATGAAGGCCTGTGGTCACGCCTGCCAATTATGGATCTGATCGGTCTGGTGGTCGCCTGTCTGTTGCTGCTGGCACTGGTGCTGCTGCTGACCAATATTGCCGGCAAAGCCTTTGGTTTCCCGCTGGAAGACAGAATTACCATCGTCTTCGCCGCCTCGAAAAAGAGCCTGGCAACCGGCGTGCCGATGGCACAGGTACTGTTTGCTGGTGCAGCCTCAATGGGAACTCTGATTCTGCCGCTGATGCTGTTCCATCAGATTCAGTTAATGGTGTGCGCAGTGCTGGCAAATAAATACGCCAGGCTGCCACGCGAAGCAGAACTGATAGCGCAGAGCTGAGCAGAAAATAACACCGCCTGAATAACCACGGAGGGAGATTCAGGCAAATACCCGTGCGGAATTATTAAAGAATGATTCCGCATAGCTTCGGATAATCACAGCATAGGAAGGAATCTTTGGGTGCACAGACACCCGGCCTTCACTAACAGTCAGCAGAAAGTGAATAATATCCGAGGTACCCAATATGACAGATCACGTTTGCTCACCCGGTTGTAATCATCACAGCCACATCGGTGAAAACGAAAAAGGCGAATTTGCTGCCGGCAAAGAGAAAATCTTTTCAAACATCAGCAAAGGCTCCATTGCCGCCGCTGCCAACTGCCGCGATATTGCCCAACTCAAAGCCAACAACTTTGAAGAAGGCAAACACTATTACATCCCGGCCCATGCCGACACCGTAACCTGGGGTTACTTCAGCTACAGCCAGGCCCCGGTGGTTAAAATCAAATCCGGTGACTTCGCCACCATCGAAACTCTGACTCACCACAGCGGTGATGATTACGAGCGCATGATCAAAGGCGATCCGGGTGCCGAAAGCGTTTTTCACTGGACCAAAGAACAGAAAAATATCGACCGTCGTGGTGCCGGCCCGGTAGACAGCCCGATTGGTTCCGGTGCTGGCATGGGTCCACATATCTGTACCGGCCCTGTGTATATCGAAGAAGCAGAACCGGGTGATGTGCTGGAAGTACGCATTCTTGATGTTGTTCAGCGTCCAAGCTTTAACCCGGAATTTGCCGGTAAAGCCTTCGGCTCTAACGCCGCAGCTAACTGGGGTTTCCAATACAACGATCTGCTCGGCGGTGTGCCACGTGAAGTGATCACTGTTTATGAACTGGATGCACTGGAACAGATTGCCTGGGCCAAAGCAGTTTACAACTACAAGTGGACCACTCAGACCGACCCTTATGGCGTAGAGCACCCAACCATTGATTACCCGGGTGTGGTCGTTAATCACGATACTGTTGAGAAAAACTTCGACGTATTAAAAGGCTTCCGCGTTCCTGTCCGTCCTCACTTCGGTACCATTTCGGTAGCACCAAAAGAACAGGAAGTGGTCAGCACCACACCGCCAAACTACAACGGCGGTAACATCGATAACTGGCGTATTGGTAAAGGCGCTACCATTTTCCTGCCGGTTTCTGTCGCTGGTGCACTGTTCCAGGTTGGCGACCCGCACGCATCTCAGGGTGACTCTGAACTCTGTGGTACTGCTATCGAATGTTCACTGACCGGTAAATTCCAGTTTGTTGTGCATAAGGAGAAAGACATTGCCGGCACCAAACTCGATGATCTGAAATCACCATTACTGGAAACCAAAGACGAATGGGTTGTGCACGGCTTCAGCTATGCCAACTACCTGACCGATCTGGAAGATTCCAACACCATTTACCAGAAATCCTCTGTCGATCTGGCCATGCGTGATGCTTTCCGCAAAACCCGTGAATTCCTGATGACAGCCAAAGGCCTGACCGAAGATGAAGCCATGTCGCTGATGTCGATCGGTGTGGATTTCGGCATTACTCAGGTGGTTGATGGTAACTGGGGCGTACATGCAATCATTAAGAAAGGCATGTTCCCGCGCTGAGTACTGAGCACTCCTGTAAGCAAAACAGCCGGCATCTTTGCCGGCTGTTTTTTTATTTATACGCTGCATAGAAATATCCGCTTTGAAGAGGCTGCAGAGCAAAACACCGTCGCAATCAGACCGGCGGCCATATCAGATTTCGCTAATGCTTTCTGCTGTTCATCAGCACAGCAAAAAGGCCGGATAATCATTAAAATTAAGCCCGGAATGATGCGGATCAATAAAGGGCACGAGGTTGCTCAACGGATCATACTGGTGCTTTTTTATTGACCAGAATCAATATAACCACACGGATAAAATGGTTATAAAAATCTGCAGATTTTCCGGCTAAAAGCATTCATTCTCGTTAAAGCGGCTACCCATAATCAAAATGGAATAACCCTGCTTTTCTACCCCGCCACACGCTATAAAAAGCAACAATACTTACATAAATACGCCGCAAAATTACATTAATTACATCGCCTCAGGTAACTATCTGATCTTCACAGATAACCACTCGTACTTGGTATGGTTAATGCTCTTATAACGTCATAACTACACAAAACCTCATGGATGATGAAAACCATCAACAGTTTTGGAGGTGTACTCATGACTTCTTGGAAAGTATCGACCGATGAATGCTCAGTAAAAGAGCGGGCCCGTATCTGGCAACGGGCAATGGATAAGTTGTATATGCCAGGCTACGAGTTTGGCTGTAACGAAAATCAGTTTCACGGTGACATCAGCTGTGTCTACACACCTATGGGTGTAGAGTTTTCAGTTATGTCTGGTTCACCACTGGAGATATCCGGAAAGTCCGATAATCAACCCTATCCTTTCTGGATGGCGTTGCTGCTGGAAGGTGAGTTTTCCGTAAAATATCAGGGTACTGAATTACCGGCAGAGACCGGCTCTATTATCTATGCACCGACGGGCGTAGATATGACACTGTCGGTGAAATCGGAATTCAAAATGCTCTACATTAAAGTTCCGAAAAATCTGGTGAATACCCGCCTGCTGAATCCAAGCCTGATTAACGTTGGTCATCTGCCGTGCGAAAGCGGTATCAACCACGTATTTTCCAGCATGCTGACCTCACTCAGTCAGAATATCGATGAGCTGGAAACGTCCATGCTGCGCCCGATTGAGATTGCGTTGTCTGAGTTTATCGTCAGCAACCTTATCCATGAGAGCGGTGTACGTGAGTTCGGCAGTACAGCAAAAATTATGCATTTCAAACGTATTTGCCAGCTGATTGATGCCAACCTGGCAGATCCTGCACTGTCATTAAATATGGTGGCCGAGAAGTACAAAGTTTCATCTCGCTATATTCAGAAACTGTTTGAATCCGGTGGCATCAGCTTTGTGAATTACGTGCGTCTGCGCCGCCTGGAGCGCTGCCGTTGTGAACTGGGTAATCCGCAGTACGGTCACCTGTCAGTCTCTGATATCTGTTTCCGTTGGGGCTTTAACGATGCCGGACATTTCAGCCGTACCTTCCGTACCGCGTTTGGCCAGACACCACGGGACTATCGTCGCCAACAGGCTGACAACCTGAAAAATGAAGAAGCCACTATGGCGGTGTAAGCAGTCTTATACCGGTAGTGAGATATTAAAAAAGCCCGTCAGGGCTTTTTTAATATCTGAAATATATCATCAGCTGATATCTCAGGGCTTAGCCGACGGCCACAGCGCCACACTCATCATACTCAGCGAACCATAAATACATTCCGGCGTAACAAACTCCACCGCATCATCCTGCAGATCTCTGCTCGCCAGCACATACAGCAAAGGCAGGTAGTGTTCCATGGAGGGGATCGCCAGCGGCGTCTCTTTACTCAATGTCTCCGGGTGCATCAGCACACCATGATCGGCATCACGTATTGCTTCGGCCACGGTATGCTGAAATTTTTTCGCCCATAAATAACCGAGTTCTTCACTGTCATAGTCAGCCATCACCGGGTTATGAACGATGTTGCCGCTGCCAATAATCAGGTAGCCTTCACTGCGCAGAGCTTTCAGTTTTTCGCCCTGACGGTAATGCCATTCAGGGCTTTTGGTTACATCCAGGCTCAGCTGCACAACAGGCACATCCGCATCCGGATAAAGATGATTAAGTACGGTCCAGCTGCCCTGATCAAGACCCCATTCTGCACTGTAATCAACATTGCTCAGAAAGAGCAGTTCACGCACGCGACCCGCCAGTTCACTGCTGCCCGCCGCCGGATAGCTGAAGCCCTCCAGCTCTGGTAGTGCTGCATCCATAATGGTCTTTGGCTGTTCCATAGCGGTGACTTCAACTTTACCAGGCGTCAGCCAGTGAGCAGAAATGACCAGTATGCCGCGCGGCTTACCAATACCGGACCCGATACAGGACCAGCTGTGGGTAAACTGATTATCCGCCAGTGCGTTATTCGCTAAGCCATGACCAATAAATAACGCCGGCAAGCGCAGCGCCGGGATCGAATTCCTCATAAAGAAACGCTTCCCGCTTCTGTTGTATCGGTATCGGTATCGGCATCGTTATCCGCAGGACAGATATCCGCAGGCCACACAGCATCCGGATCGGTCGGCGGTACCGCAGCAATCAGTTTTCTGGTGTATGGGTGCTGTGGATTTTTCAGCACCTCCTGGGTATTGCCGCTTTCGACGACTTCACCATCTTTCATCACCAGAATACGGCTGCACAGATAACGTACCACGCTTAAATCGTGTGAAATCAGCACCAGAGCCACTTTATGTTCGCGGCGTAATTCCAGCAGAAGATTCATAATCTGCGCCTGCACGGATACATCCAGGCCAGAGACAATTTCGTCGGCAATTAAAATCTGTGGCAGGTCACATAAGCTGCGACCAATATTAACCCGCTGGCGCTGACCACCGGATAACTGTGTTGGATAGCGTCCGACTGAATGCTTCGACAGACCAACATCGTTGGCCAGTTCATACATACGCCGCTGTCTTTCCAGACGCTGATGCGGACGGCTGTCCATCATTTGCGTGAGCAGCTTGCCGACTTTACGACGTGGGTTCAGCGCGGAACGGGCATCCTGAAAAATCATCTGAATCAGCGAGCGGCGTTTTTGCCAGCTGTGCTCATCATTGCCCAGCACCGCGCCATTCAGTTTGAATTCTCCGGAGGTTGGTTCTTCAAGCCCCATCAGCAGACGACCCAATGTCGATTTGCCCGATCCGCTCTCACCAACAATGCCGATAAATTCACCGGGAGATACGTGAAAATCCATCGGCGCCAGCGCCATTTTATCCTGCTGTTTACTGTTGCCGGCTTTATAAATTTTACTCAGCCCGGTCACTGACAGAATCTGGCGGTCACTGAACGGCGCTCCGGTCGCATGGGCTTTTTTATCGTCAGCACTGGTCTGCTGTTCCAGCTCGTCCAGACGAATACAGCGCACGCTGTGCGTATCACTGAGAACCTGCAACGCGGGTACTCCGTCACGACAGGATGCCTGACTGAACTGACAGCGCTCGGCAAAACGACAGCCGGTAATATCAGCGAATGATTCGACCCCTGGCATCTGACCGTCCAGGGTATCCAGCATATACAGCTCGCCTTCCAGTTCCGGCGTTGCGTTGGTCAGTGCACGGGTATAAGGATGGCTGGCCTGGGTCAGTAATTTTTTAGCGTCGGCCCGTTCCATCATTTCACCGGCGTAGAGTACCGCCACTTCATCACAGACGTGCGTCGCCAGGCCCATATCATGGGTAACAAAAATAACGCTGGTGCCCTTTTTCTGCTGCATCTGGCGCAGCAGTTTAACCACCTGAGCCTGAGTACTGACATCCAGCGCGGTGGTTGCTTCGTCAGAAATAACCAGATCCGGTTCACTGGCGAATGCCATGGCAATCATGACCCGCTGACACATACCACCGGACAACTGAAAAGCATATTTATCCAGAATCTGTTCCGGCTCCGGCAGTAATACTTCGCTTAACGCATGCACCATACGCTGATGAACGTCACTGCTGTCGATGCCAATACGATGCATGTGCTCGCTGAATTGCTGGCCAATGGTCAGCACAGGATTCAGCGCCGTCATCGGTTCCTGTGGAATAAAGGCGATACGCCGCCCCAGCCATTCGCGGTGCTGCTTATCGGATGCTGCGAGTAAATCCTCACCATCAAACACCAGAGAACCTGACGATACGTTAAATCCGGATGGCAGCTGTCGTGACAGAATACGGCCGAGCATACTTTTACCGGCACCGGATTCGCCAACCAGCCCCAGCGTTTTACCGGCTTCCAGCGTGAAGGAAATATCCCGTAAAACACGACAGGTTTTACCGTTAATGCGCGCATCGAGATTCAGACCTTCGGCCTGCAGTAATACTTTCTTTTCCATCGGCAGAAAATCCGTAAGCGGTGTTTGAGCGGCATGAGCCATAGCACTACTGTGTCCCATATCATGCTCCCTGTGTACGTTCTGACAGATGAGTATCAACAACCTGACGCACGCCCTGACCAAGGAAGGTCGTCGCCAGTACAGTTAATATCATGGCAACCATCGGAATTAACAGCGGATACGGCGAGCTGTACATGCTGTTCAGACCATCGGCGATCATGCCGCCCCAGGAAGCAACATCCGGCTCCACCGACATGCCAACAAAAGACAGCGTACTTTCAGCAACCACAGCAATACTGATTTCCAGCACCATCAGAGAAATCATGCTGGGGACAATACCGGGCAGAATATCGCGCAGAATAATGCCCAGCGGACGTGCGCCGGTAATCTGTGCCGCAGCCACATAGTCGCGGCGGCGCAGCACCATAACATCGGCGCGCAGCACTTTGCAGAAGCGCGCCCAGTCCACCAGAACAATTGCCAGAATCACGTTATGCAAACCGGGCGATAAGGCGATCATCAGAATCAGCGCCATCACCACAGCCGGGAACGACAGCCAGGTTTCGACGATACGGTTAATCACCCAGTCGATGCGGCCACCAAAATAACCGCCAATTAATGCCAGAATTGAACCGACAATGGCGGCGCCGATCGGTGCGGTCAGGGCGATAATCACCACCACCTGAGCACCGTAAATCATGCGCGACAATACGCACTGGCCCAGTGAATCTGTACCCAGCGGAAATTCCGCCATACCGCCTTCTGCCCACATGGGCGGAATCAGAACATTAAACAGATCCTGTTCATTAGGATCATGAGGGGCAAGCTCTGGCGCAAAAATCGCCGCCAGCAATAACAGAAAGAAAAAGCCACCACCGATCAGGACGTTATTGTCTTTAATCAGGGACACCAGCCAGGCGGGAATAAATGCCATCATTTCTGCATCCTCAGTCGTGGGTTAAGCTGGTACAGAACGATATCGGTCAACATATTGATGAGCTGCACCGTTACTGCATAGGTCAGCGCAATTGCCTGAATTACCTGCATATCAAAACTGCGCATGGCTTTAATCATCAGCGAGCCAATACCGGGTAAACCAAAAATAGATTCGATTAACAAAGTACCGCCAATAATCACACTGGCCTGTACGCCGACGAGACTGACGGTTGGCAGCGACGCATTGCGCAATGCGTGGAACATCAGAATACGTTTGGAGGAAACACCGCGCAGACGCGCCGCGTGAATATAATCTTCGCGATACACTTCCGTCAGGCTGGAGTACGCCATACGTGCAATCGGCGTGGCGATCACCAGTGCCAGCGTCAGCGATGGCAAAACGAGGTGAGCGAGTGAACTGCCCAAACCTTCCCAGTTGCCGGTCAGCAGGCTGTCCAGCGTCAGAAAGCCGGTAATGTGTTCGATACTGATATTGGCACCAACCGGGCCAAGGAACGGCAGCCATTGCAGGCCGACACCAAAAATCACAATCAGAATAATTGCCCAGAGATAATCCGGGATCGCCATCATAATGCCGTTAATCGACAGAATAACTTTTTCTACCCGGGTGCCACGGTAACTGAAAGTTACCAGGCCAATCGCCAGACCGAGCAGAATGCCGGCAATAAAACCGAAGAACAGCAGCTGTATAGTCATGGGTAAGGCTTCCGCCACCATAGAACCCACTGATGAGCCATTCTGAATAGATGTACCGAAATCGCCCTGAACGGCATCCTTCAGCCAGATCAGAAACTGCATAACAACGTTTTTATCGAGCCCGAGTTCGGCGGTTAACGCCTGAATATCCTGCTGAGTTGCGCCGGGAGGGAGGAGCATAGTGACCGGATCAACCGGAATAGCGCGCAGAATAAAAAATACAATCAAAGACACCAGAACCAACATTGGCAGACGCCAGAGAATCTGTCTTGCCAACAGCCAGCCCTGCAACAGCAGGCGTGGCATCAGGCTGCCTGAGGCAGCATCAGAAGAATATACAGCGGTCATAGCATTACCTTGTCATCAGCACCGGCTGCGCCGGTAAACAACAGAACCTGCGGTGTAACCATGAACACCAGAGGGTCTGCGTCAGAATACCTGTACATAGTAGCCATGGCCTGCCATCGTGACTTGGCTCAGCGCGAACGTAATTTAGGGTAGTGGCGTATCCGCAAAGCGGACAATTGGTGGGAGTTAAGGAGATGGATGGGAATTTCTTTTGGAGGATTCGCGCAGCAAAGAATCGGCCATCAATATTCGTAATGTCCGGCTGCGCCGGATTCGCGGCTGAAGCCGCTCCTACATATCAATCTCCGATCCCGTCGTAGGGTGCGCAATGCGCACCAATTTTTAATGCCCGGCTGCGCCGGATTCGCGGGTGAACCCGCTCCTACAAAGACTCGCTGTTCGTAGATACCATCTCTCCCAAC
>NZ_DJIO01000054.1:0-14792 GCF_002433655.1 Thalassolituus sp. UBA6592
TTCTTCGGGCGGGGTTCTTCTGGATTAGCTCCGCGGCAGACAGAGCAAAGCTCTGATCAGTGAGTTTTAATGACTCTTGATGCATGTGGCCATGTAGCTGGCATTATCGTGGTATAGTACACGCCATAACGCACGGTGTGTCGGAGGTCGATGTGAATGAAATTCTGCCCGCTGCGCAACCCGGTCTGATTGAAGAGCCTGGCCGCGCTGCCCATTATCTGGAAATGACGTTAACTGCCCCAATGCAGCCGCAGGCTGTGCTGGCGGCGCTGAAAGCTGCGCTGGAACCGCTGGCTGGAGCCTATATCGCGGTATGTTTCGGGGCGGATGCCTGGGATCAGCTGAACCCGCAATGGCGCCCACAGAATCTGCAGCCGTTTACCGAGCTGAAGGGTGAGAACGGCTACACCATGCCTGCGACTCAGAGTGATCTCTTCTTCTGGATTCACGGCGAAGATCAGGGTGACGTTATGGATGCGGTTCTGCAGGTGCACAATGCCATGGCAGACGTTGCGTCCTGTGTACTCGATCTGGCCGGTTTTAAAAACCGCGAAGCCCGGGATTTAACCGGTTTTGTCGATGGTACCGGTAATCCGAAAGGCGATAAGCGCCTGGATGCGGCACAGATTCCTGCTGGTGCAGCCGGTGCTGGTGGTTCCTACGTGCTGACGCAGAAATGGCAACATCATCTGCGTGACTTCAATAAACTCAGCGTGCATGAACAGCAACAGGTGATTGGCCGTACTAAAACAGACAACATCGAGCTGGAAGGGGATGACATGCCACCGACGTCCCATGTCAGCCGTACGGATGTAAAAATCGATGGCGTTGGTCAGAAGATTTATCGCCGCAGCACGCCTTATGGTGGTGCCGATGATCACGGTCTGTATTTTCTCGCATTTGCCTGTGATCTCAGTCGTATCACCATTCAGCTTGATCGCATGTTAGGTAACACTGGCGATGGTTATAGCGATCATCTGATGAAGTATTCCACCGCAAAAACCGGTGGATATTGGTTTATGCCGTCTCAGTCTGATCTTGAGGCATTGTTAGCCAGAGGCTGATGGTGTTTTGTTTTTCTCAGAAGTAAACCAGAAGTAAACCAGAAATAAAAAAGCCGGTTACCTTTTAACAGGTAACCGGCTTTTTTATTACACGCTGTAATCTTTTTTACAGGCGTAATCCGCTGATTAAAACTGCGAGTAGTCCCAGTCCGCCGCCACAATCGGTGCATGAATTTTAATCAGACCAATGGCGTTAAAGGCATCCTGAATATTATTGTTCAGCACATCCAGGCGATGCGGGTATTTATCGTCAGCAAGAAACTGGATATTACCGGCACGATCAACAAACTGCGCATCATAATAAAGGTTTTCGATATCCGGCGTGGCGGCTTTATCACCCAGCAGAATATCTGCTGAAGCTTCCAGCAGCTGCAGTTTTTTCGGATTGTCCAGATCCTTCATCAAAGGTTGCAGGTCGGCGTTGGCCTGCATCATTACCTCTACAAAATCCTTAACTTTCTGGCGGTTTTTGCGGAAATAGTCAGAACGTACAACGTAAATATCTGCAATCACCCGGCGTGCGTACATGGTTGAAATAATCATGCGCGCACCTTCCACGGAACCGTCTTTGCCTGTACCAACACGGCGACCGGAAGTGAGGCCATAGGCATCGGAAATAATCATAAAGGCAGCATCAACGTCCGGTTGATCCAGTACCGCCGGCGGGGAATCCGGGGAAAGTGTAAGATCCGGCATCCACTTGATATTGATGTCATCCATGGTCATATCGGCCTGTTGCAGCAGGGTGGTCATAAAATCCACATGTGGGCCGTAAGCCTGCACTGCAACGGTTTTTCCTTTCAGGTCCTTAACGCGCATGATGTTGTTTTTGGCGACCAGGGTGTCACCGCCACGGGACCAGGTCAGCTGGTAAATAACCACAGGCTTGGTGCGTTCATCTTTATTCAACAGCTCCAGAGCCTGGTTGCACATACCAATGGTGCAGCGCAGAAACGGCGATTGGCCAGACAGATACTCTTCCAGCTGCTTATCAAAGTTATCCTGCAATACCAGCTCAAGGTTCAGTCCGGCTTTAGCCATAGGGCTGTCTGGCTGTGTTTCGGTGGACATACCGTTGGCCAGCAGGGTAACCATATCGCCGCCCCAGGTAATCATGGGGACACGCAGGGTATCGGATTCTTTTACTTCTCCGACAGGCGTTCTGACTTTCTGGGCCAGCGGCTGAGGAGCCGATTCCTGTTGGGCGAATATACTGAGAGAAAAACTTGCGAATACTACCGTCGTCAAAATTTTCCGTATCATGCTTCTTTCCGTCTTGGTTAATGGGTATTTTTAAAATATTAATTATTGAAAGGGCGGATATTCCGCCCTTTTTTATGGTTATTATTATTGATCTGCTGTTTTTTAAGCTTTGGACTTCATCCAGTTTTTCCAGCCGCCATGGTCGGTGATTTCTTCTGCACCTTCAACGCCGGCAGGCTCACAAATAAAGCCACAGACCTGACTGCCATCGGCGATTTCTACCTTACCGATGCCAAGTGGCGCAGGAATTCCAGCGACAAACGAACCGAATTGTTCAGCTGGTACTGACCAGATTTCCACGTCAATGGTTTTGCCATTGGTATCATCGCGGATCAGACCCGGGCGGAACGGAGGACCACCGGCCAGAGCGTACATACGATAGGCAGCAGCGGTTGTCGTGGTTTGTTTCAGCGTGGCGCCACGCTCAGTCAGTTGCCAGTTCAGCGGCAGACCGGTTAAGTGCGCGCCGCAAACCAGTACATCAATGCTGGCCGGATTTGCAGCTGCTGCAGCCGGTACCGATGGCTTGCTGTATTGAGTGGCACCCATTGGTAGTACGAATACTTTCTCCAGCTGGTTGGCAATCGACAGCAGCCAGCGGTCAGACATCGCCGGACCCACCAGAGTAATACCGAACGGTTTTTCTGAAGCGGTGAAAGCCGTTGGTACGGCAACCGAGGTCATATCCAGCAGATTCATAAAGTTGGTGTAATGACCCAGCTGGCTGTTGCGCAGAATCGGTTCTTCCAGCATTTCTGCAATGGTGAAATGCGTACCGGCTGTCGGCGTCAGGATACAGTCGAACTGAGCCAGGGCATCATCACAGATGCGCTTCAGTTCGGTCAGGCGATACTGAGCCTTAAACAGATCTGTCGCTTTAGGTTTGCCACCCGGGGCGATAATTTCACGCACTACCGGAAATACGGCATCCGGGTTTTCGTCAATCAGCGGTTGTGCCGCGATGTAACGTTCTGACACCCATGGTCCTTCGTACAGCAGTTTGGCCGCTTCAAAGAAAGGAGCAAAATCAATTTCGGTTAATGTCGCGCCATTTTCTGCCAGTGCTTTTACCGTGTTTTCGTAGCAGGTTTTGTATTCTTCATCACCGAAGAATTCCAGCTGATCGGCGCGGATCACACCAATGTTCAGTTGTGCCGGGGCGCAACCATAGATGCGTTTGGTGTTGCTGTATGGGTTGCGGCGGCTGTAGCCATCGGCTTCATCGAAGGTGGCAGCAACGTCCAGTACTTCATTGGCATCGTCGGCATTCAGGGCAAAAATGCTGATGCAGTCGAGGCTGCGGCAGGCTGGCACCAGCCCGGTGGCTGACAGCAGACCACGGCTTGGTTTGAGCCCCACCAGATTGTTAAAACATGCCGGAATACGGCCGGAACCTGCTGTGTCGGTACCGAGACTGAAAGTCGACAGACCCAGAGCAACAGCCACGGAAGAACCGGCACTGGAGCCACCGCTCAGATATTCCGGATCGAACGAGTTTTTACAGGCTCCCCATGGAGAGCGGGTACCGTTCAGGCCGGTTGCAAACTGATCAAGGTTGGTTTTGCCGATAGGAAGGGCGCCGGCATTAATCAGTTGCTGGATTAAAAACGCATTATCGTCCGGCGTGTAAGCAAATTCCTTACAGGCTGCGGTGGTCGGAATGCCGGCCAGGTCGATGTTGTCTTTGATTGCAAATGGCACACCCCATAACGGGCATTTGGCCGGATCTTTGTCTTTTAATGCATCAAGGTACCGCTGGATCTGGCCTTTGGTCAGGCGGGTAATCCAGATGTTGTAATCCTCGTACTCAGCCGCGCGATCAAGAATGTGGTCAATCACAACGGATGGGGTCAGTTCACCACTGGCGTAGGCGGCTTTGAGATACGACAGCGACAGATTCAGTGGCTGGCTCATGCGTTTTCCTCCGGATTTTCAATAACAATGAGGGCCTGACCCGGGTTAACCCGGCTGCCTTCATTAAGAACAATTTGAGTCACCACACCGTCTGCTGGCGATGGCAGGGCAATTTCCATTTTCATCGATTCAAGAATCATCACCGGCTGACCAGCTTTTACTGTATCGCCAACTTTAACCTGAGTCTGCCAGACAGTTCCCGAAACGGGACTGTCAATTACCGTGGCATCTTCCGGCCAGGTGATTTCTGTTTCTTCAGTTTCTGCTTCTTCTACCGAGAAATTGAACTGGCCATCAGCGTGCCAACGTTCCAGTTCTTCAGCAAAGGCCTGGTTACGTTTTTCAGTAAAGGCATCAATGTCAGTTTTTTCTGCTTCGATAAAGGCTTCGTATTCCGACAGGCTGAATTCACTTTCTTCGATTTTGATCGGGTAACGACCCTGTGGAAAATCGCTGCGGATTTTCATCAGTTCATCGTGGCTGACTTCGTAGAAACGGATCTGATCGAAGAAACGCAGTAACCAGGGTTTTTTGAATTCAACGGTCTGACGGTACCGGTTCCACATCTGCAGGGTACGGCCAACAAATTGGTAGCCACCCGGGCCTTCCATTCCGTAAACACACAGATAAGAACCACCGATACCCACAGAGTTTTCTGCAGTCCAGGTACGGGCCGGGTTGTATTTTGTGGTCACCAGACGTTGGCGTGGATCTATTGGAGTTGCCACCGGAGCACCCAGATAAACGTCACCCAGACCCATCACCAGATAGGAGGCGTTAAAAACGATGTCTTTTACCTCGTCAATGGAATTCAGGCCGTTAATACGACGGATAAATTCGAGGTTGCTTGGGCACCATGGGGCATTTTTACGCACTGACTGATCGTATTTCTGAATCGCCTGGCGGCAGGCTTCGTCATCCCACGACAGCGGGATATGCACGATGCGTGATGGCACGCTGAGTTCGGCCAGCTGTTCAGATAATGAACGCTCGGCGGAATGCAGATAATTGATAAGGTCGGTGACGGACAGGGTCTGACTGTCGTAATGCACCTGCAGGCTGCGGATACCCGGTGTTAATTCACGGATACCGTTGAGCGGGTTTTTCTGCAGCCACTGCATTAACGCGTGAGCGCGGAAACGCAGGCGGATATCCAGCTTCTGTTCACCGTATTCAACCAGCAGGAAGTGGTCCCCCGCAGCCCGGTAAACAATATCATCACCGAATTCTTCCGCACTTAACGTTGACAGAATCGGACTTTCTGCCTTAATCGCTTTGACGTCGGTAATAATGGTTTCTAAATTCTCGATGGCTTTGCTGTTGGCCGCCTCAAGTTTAACCGCATCAGCAATACTGACCGGAACAAAACGGATTTTGTCACCGGCACGCAGCTGACCCAGTTTCCACAGGTCGGCAGTGATAACGGTAGCAGGGCATACGAAACCACCCAGTGACGGACCATCAGGACCGAGGATCACCGGCATATCACCGGTAAAGTCGATGCTGCCAAATGCATAGGCGTTATCGTGCAGGTTCGATGGATGCAGACCGGCTTCGCCACCGTCTTTACGTGCCCATTCCGGTTTTGGTCCGATCAGACGCACACCGGTACGGCTGGAGTTGTAATGCACTTCCCAGTCGGTATCAAAAAAGGTGGTAATGTCGTTGTCGGTAAAGAAATCCGGAGAACCGTGCGGACCATAAATCACGCGCAGTTGCCATTCACTGCTGAGATCCGGTTGCAGATCGTGCGGAACTTCGCTGGTGGTAATGGGAGCGAGAGGTTCCTTGCTCATGTGCAGAACATCACCGGCACGGATAGCACGGCCGCTGTGACCACCGAACTGACCCAGCGTAAAGGTCGAACGGGAACCCAGATATTCAGGGCACTGAATACCACCGGCAATGGCCAGATAGGAGCGGGCACCACCGTTGCGCACGCGGCCCAGAGCCAGTGTCTGACCGGCTTTTACCTCGATAACCTGCCATAAATTAACGGCTTTGCCATCAAGTTTGGCGTCGATATCCGCACCGCCTAACGCGATACGGGTATCGGTGCTGAACTGCAGCGTCGGACCCTGAATGGTAATTTCCAGCGCGGCGGCGTCGCTGCTGTTATTCAACAGGCGGTTAACCAGACGGAAAGAACGGGTATCAAACGCACCGGATGGTGGTACACCCACATCCCAGTAGCCGGCACGGCCCGGGAAATCCTGAATGGTGGTTTGTGTACCACCGGCAATCACATCAATACGGGCTGGCTGATAAACGAAATCGTTGAGGTAGCGGGTGGTGATTTCGCCTTTTGCTAACACATCATCACGCAGCAGGCAGCGCAGATAATCCAGGTTGGTTTCACAACCATAAATGGAGGATTCATCCAGCGTATTCTGCATGGCAATCAGCGCCTGTTCACGGCTGTTTTCGTGAACAATAATTTTCGCCAGCATTGGGTCAAAATAAGGCGGCACTTCAATACCGGATTCAATCCAGGTATCGATACGTACACCGTCTTTTTGTGCAAATTCCACATTGCTCAGTAATCCAGCCGCAGGCTGGAACTGACGATACGGGTCTTCACCGTAGACGCGCACCTGAATAGCGTGGCCAGAAGGCGACAAGGTTTTGCGCTGCAGATCCAGATCCAGAGACTGGCCGCCGGCCAGAGATACCATCCATTCCACCAGATCGATGCCATACACTTCTTCGGTTACACCGTGCTCAACCTGTAAGCGGGTGTTTACTTCGAGGAAATAAAATTCGGCAGAATCAGCGTCATAAATAAATTCGACCGTACCGGCATTGCGGTAATTAACACTGCTCAGCAGACGCTCAGCGGTGGCATACAGTTTCTGGCGAATGTCGTCAGTTAGGTGTGGAGCAGGGCATTCTTCAACCACTTTCTGGTTACGGCGCTGGCTGGAGCAGTCGCGCTCACCAATGGCAAGTGCTTTACCCTGACCATCACCAAATACCTGAACTTCGATATGGCGGGCACGGGCGATGAATTTTTCGACGAACACACCATCGTTGGAGAAGTTGTTGGCACCCAGACGTTTTACCGTGGCAAAGGCATCACGCAGTTCCTGTTCGCTGTGGCACAGCTGCATACCAATACCGCCGCCACCGGCGGTGCTTTTCAGCATGACCGGATAGCCAATTTTTGCCGCTTCTTCTACAGCCGCATCCAGTGAGCTGAGCAGGTCGGAACCCGGTGACAGCGGGACGCTATTTTTCACCGCCAGGTCACGTGCCTGGTGCTTAAGGCCAAACAGGGTAATCTGCTCTGTCGTCGGGCCAATAAACACAATGCCTTTTTCTTCACAGCGATTAACAAAATCGGCGTTTTCGCTGAGGAAACCATAACCCGGATGGATTGCCTGGGCGCCGGTCTGTTCGGCGATGGCAAAAATACGATCCATGTTCAGGTAAGTATCACGGGCCTGGTTCTGTTCCGGTGTATCCGGATTCAGACAAACGGCTTCATCCGCCATGCGTACGTGCAGGCTGTTAGCGTCACAGTCGGCGTAAATGGCCACTGACTGAATTCCCATTTTACGCAGGGTGCGGATGATGCGTGTCGCAATGGCACCACGGTTAGCAATCAGAACTTTGGTCAACATACGTTATACCTTGTCGGGGTCGTCCCGGTGGATTCTGTACCGGCAAAGGTCGTCCTTTGCCTGAATTTATTTTAGTCAGCGTTAAACGCTGCTTATTTCTGTATTCTGCCTTCAGCGCAGGTTATTCCCACACCAGTACTTCAATCGGTGTCGGGTTGTAGGCGTTACATGGGTTGTTCAGCTGTGGGCAGTTGGAAATCAGAATGATGGTGTTCATCATGGCTTTCAGTTCCACGTATTTACCGGCATCGGAAATACCATCAGCAAATGTCAGACCGCCTTCCTTGGTAATAGGCACGTTCATAAAGAAGTTGATGTTGTGCGTGATGTCCGCTTTATCCAGACCAAATTCTTCATGCTCTGCGATAGCCAGCATCCAGCTGTCGCGACAGGCGTGCATGCATTTCTTTTCCAGCGAGTAACGTACGGTATTGGATTCCGTCGCACAGGCTCCACCCAAGGTATCGTGACGGCCACAGGTATCGGCAACGATTTCCAGTAATGGGCGGTTTTCATTGGTCATCAGCACAGAGCCTGCGGTCAGGTAAACATTACCCTGTTCACGGATAGTGTCCTGGGCGCTGTAACGCTCGCTTGGATCGTCAGCGTTAAAAAACAGCGTATCTGCAGCCTGATTACCTTCAAGGTCAAGAATGCGGACGGTCTGACCGGCTTCAATACGGTGAATAAAATAATCACCGGCGAGAACGGTTTCGCGGAAAAAGGCCTGTTCCGGTTGAAGAGTGCTTTCTTTAATCATGGTGTTGTCTCCTCTCAGGCTTCGCAAAAGTTGTACAGGAAATTATTTTTAAAACCGCGTTGATTTTCTTCGCAGTGATTTTTGCAGGCGTCGTCTTCCGCTACTGGTTTGGCTTTGGCCAAACGGTAGTGCACCGGACGGAACGGATACTCTTCGGCATTGTTGAGTGGGTGAGGGCAGGTATGCAGTACTACCAGGGTGTCCATCTCAAAACGCAGGGTAACGGCATTACCGGCTTTGGAGGCACCGTCTACATAGGACATATTGCCTTCGTCATCGGTTTCTACGCGGCTGAATAAATTCAGGTTGGCGGCCATGTCTTTACGGTTCAGGCCGTATTTGGCCAGCTCTACCAGAAAACTGTCATAACCATTTTTGGTCCAGCCGTTATGGGCTTCCTGATAGGTTTTCAGGGTCCATTTTTTCAGCAGGTTTTCTTTGTTCAGGTTGCCGCAGACTGTGTCATGCCAGCCGCAGTCGTCTTCAACAATGGAAGCAAATACACGGCCCATATCTGAGTACAGGCAATTACCGGCGGTCAGTTTGAATGTATGCTGACATTTGAGTGTGTCCGGCGCGTTGTATTTTTCCAGCAGATCATACGGGTTGTAGAACAGCATGCCGACATTGGCACCACCTTTAACATCGGTGAGGGTCAGCAGAGTGCCTTTCTTAACGCGCATGGACCAGTGGCAGCCACCACCTAAGGTATCTTCGTAAACGGGTTCACCCAGCATAAATTGATTGTGCATAACGACTCCTTACAGATGGCCAGGAAAGCAGAAATTGACGGAGCGCAGACGACGTGCGTTCAGCGCACAGAGGCTCCGGAAAGAAAATAAATAAGATATGAAATGTTTTGTCATAACGTCCTCTCAGGTTTCACGGATGCGGATACAACGATGATGGAACACAGTTCGTATGAACCACCATCCTGTTGATCTCCCGGGCTTTTATCCCGCCGTGTAACCTTCCAGTACGCTGCTGGCTGGTCGGCCACTCTCGGTCCAGTCGCTGAAGTATCAGCCGGAACCCTAGTGCCCTTATTGATGTGCAACTGTTGCCGGAGCAGAGTTGTGGGGGTGCTGACAGCACCGTTGTTTATTCCGCGTAGTTGAGTCCAGAGCATCTCGCTGCGGACGCTCTTAGTATAAAGCGAAGTTTGTGCCATTGTACAAGCCCCTGCTTAACAGCCCGTCATAGACTGGCCTGTTTGCTACGTTAGCGGCGCATGGCAGGGCATAAATCGCACTTATGGTCTTATTGTGGTGCATGTTATTTTCACTGTGATTCATGATGGTGCGATTCTTGAGCCTTATCATGGGAAACAGTGGTGAATACGACAGAGACTTGTCTGCAGGCGAACGAAAAGGGGCCAGCCATGAAAAAATTTTCTGTGGCGAAATAGCCGGTATTTTTACGCACTGAAACCATAAGGGGCGGCGCCTCAGGTTCTTCCTGACTGACTGGTCAGGAATTTTATCCGGTTAAAATTTTCGGATCTCATTCTCTGGTATGGCACGCTTGGTGCTTTTGGCAGTATTACCAAAACTAAAAATGGTAATACCGGGAGACACCAATGAAGATGAAGAAACGTATGCTGGGTTCCTTGTTCGCCGGACTGCTGATGGCTGGTAGTGCATTGGCTGAGCCTCTGAAAATTGGTTACAGCGATTGGCCAGGATGGGTAGCCTGGGAAATTGCGATCGAAAAGAAAATGTTTGAGAAAGAAGGCGTAGACGTTCAGTTTGAATGGTTCGACTACGTTGCCAGTATGGATGCGTTTGCCGCAGGCCAGCTGGACGCTGTAAGTATGACAAATGGTGATGCACTGGTTACCGGTTCTACTGGTGCTCAGAGTGTGATGATCCTGGTAAACGACTACAGCGATGGCAATGACATGATCATCGGTGCTCCGGGTATCGAATCTATTAAAGATCTGAAAGGCAAAAAAATCGGTGTTGAAATCGGTTTTGTTGACCACCTGCTGCTGCTGAAAGGTCTGGAAAAAGCGGGTATGACCGAAGCTGACGTTGAACTGGTTAACGTGCCAACCAACGAAACTCCACAGGTTCTGGCTTCTGGTCAGGTGGATGCAATCGGTGCATGGCAGCCAAGCTCCGGCCAGGCGCTGACTCTGGTTCCGGGTTCCAAACCAATCTTCACCAGTGCTGACGAACCAGGACTGATTTACGATGTATTGGCTGTTTCACCTGCCAGTCTGGCGGCTAACCGCGACGAGTGGAAAAAAGTGATCAAAGTCTGGTACGAAGCTGTTGATTTCCTGAATGATCCTAAAGCTCACGAAGAAGCCGTTTCTATTATGGCTGCCCGTGTAGGTCTGTCTGCAGAGGAATACAAAGGCTTTATTAAAGGCACCAAAATTCTGACTCTGGAAGAAGCTCTGCCATTTATGAAAAAAGGCGCTGGCTTTGATTCTATTTACGGTTCCACTGAAATTGCGGACCAGTTCAATGTTGATAACCAGGTTTATGCTGATAAGCAACCGGTTGCCGATTACATTGATCCATCTCTGATGGAATCCCTTAAGTAATAGAAGTAACAGAGCAGCTTTCTCTGTATTGCGCCGGTAACACGGCGCTCCTCCCTCTGTTGTTATATGCCACGCATAGGTGGCAGAGGGAAGTTTTGCCCAAATGCTAAGTAACATGCTGTTGAAAACGATATATCGAAATTTAAAAAGGCACTGAATATGTCATTGTTCACCGTTAATAAACCACTGGAGCCAAGAAGCCGGACTCTGGTCGCTCTTATGAGCTTTGGCCTGCCAATAATCCTTTGGTGTCTGGTCAGTTATGTGCCTTTTATCTGGCATCCGGATATGAAAATTACCGATCCGGGTTCTGTCAGTTATTTCCGTGAAGATATGCTGGTTGGTAAGGATGTCTTCTATAAAGAAATGGAAAAAGCAGAAGCTAACAACACGGCTACACCCGCAGGTGAGCCTGCGAACCCGGTTTATCTGCCAGCACCGCATGAAGTGGTCACTGCTTTTTATACGGCGTTCACTACCGAACCGAAACGCAGCAGTGAACTCTGGTTGCACGAAAGCCTGTGGAGCAGTATCCAGGTGATTTTCTGGGGGTTTGTGATTTCCTCCATCATCGGTATTCCACTGGGTATTCTGGCCGGTACTTACGACTTTTTCTCGCGCCTGTTTGAACCTTTTATTGAATTTTTCCGCTATCTACCGGCACCGGCGTTTGGCGCTCTGGCTGTAGCTGTGCTGGGCATCTATCAGGCACCGAAAATCGCCATTATTTTTATCGGAACCTTCTTTCAGCAGGTACTGGTGGTTGCCAATACCACCCGTAAACTGGATCCGGCATTACTGGAAGCCGGGCAGACTCTGGGTGCCGGTAACCGCTCCATGCTGTTCCGAATTGTTGTGCCAGGCATTCTGCCGGATCTGTACCGTGATATCCGTATTCTGCTGGGCTGGGCGTGGACCTATCTGATTGTTGCCGAGCTGATCGGTACCAGTTCAGGTATTACCTGGTTTATTACTCAGCAGGCCCGTTACAAGAACTTCGATAACGTATTCGCTGCCATCATGATGATCGGTATTCTCGGCCTCACCATTGACCTGCTGCTGGCATGGATCGGACGTCGTCTGTTCCCTTACCAGAAAGGTACTAAATAAGTAATTGGAGAATATGATGACTGATTTAAATTTACCCGATTACAAACAGCAGAGCCCGGAAGTCCGTGACCGTTTTGAGCGACTGAAAAAACGCCCGGTAACCATGGAAGTCAAAGGGCTGACAAAAAAATTCAACAGCCATCACGGCGAAGTGACGGCCCTGAAAAACATCGACCTGAAAATTCACAAGCGCGAATTCGTCTGTGTGATTGGTCCTTCCGGTTGTGGTAAATCCACACTGATCCGTATTCTGGCAGGCCTTGAACAGGCAACAGAAGGGCAGGTATTACTCGACGGCAAGGCCGTGACCAAACCGGGTCCGGAACGTGGCATGGTGTTTCAGGGTTATACCCTGTTTCCGTGGCTGACGGTTAAACGCAATATTATGTTCGGCCTGATTGAATCCGGTATGAACAAAAACCACGCGGAAGCCGAAGCCCGGGAATGGATTGAACTCATCGGTCTTGGCAAGTTTGAAAACAGCTATCCGCATCAGCTGTCTGGCGGTATGAAGCAGCGCGTGGCGATTGCCCGTGCACTGGCAAACCGTCCGCAAATACTGCTGATGGATGAGCCATTTGGCGCACTGGATGCTCAGACCCGCGCAAAAATGCAGGCGTATCTGATGGAGATCTGGAAGAACATTGATGTGACTGTGTTCTTTATTACCCACGATCTCGACGAAGCTGTGTATCTGGCGGACCGCATTCTGGTGCTGAAAGCCAATCCCGGTGAAGTACAGGAATTGGTGGAAGTGCCTGTACCACAGCCGCGCAGCCCTGAGCAGTTTTTATCGCCGGAATTCCTGGCGACCAAAAAACACATTGAAGATCTGATTCATCCGCCGTCAGAAGAAGGCGACGACGATCATCTGAATCTGGTGCGTATGGTGCCGGTGAATGACGATGTAGGGAGCGTGTTCTGATGTACGAATTAGCTAACATGACCTGGGAAGAAGTCGCTGCGGCAGTAAAGCAGGGCATACAGACTGCGGTGCTTCCTATCGGCGCTACTGAACAGCACGGCCCGCATATGGTCTGTGGTATGGACAGTGCCATTGCCGATACTTTATGCAAAACCGTGGCAGAAAAAGCCGAGGTTATTCTGCTGCCAACGTTGCCGTATGGCTGTTCTGTGGGCCATTCCAAACGCTGGCCGGGCACCATGGCACTGAACCCGAAAACCCTGATTGATGTTATTACTGACCTGGGAAACTGGGTTCAGTCATCCGGTATCCGTCGTCTGGTGTTAGTCAACGGTCACGTCACCAATGCCGCGCCACTGCGTTGTGCGCTGGAAATGTTGCGTGCCCGCTACGACGATTTAATGATCGCATTAGTTCATACCGCGCAGATTTCTGAGCGGGTAAAAAAAGCTCATCATGACGATGCTGAAGACTGGCACGCTAATCATGCCGAAACAGCTCTGATGATGGCACTGCACCCTGGCATTGTGCGTGAGGATAAACTGCAGGAAGCAGACGATCCCGACCGCACCGACGGCTGCGTGTTCAGCCATCCGGTTAACCGTACCAGTAAAAACGGTGTGACCGGTAAACCGTCGGCAGCAACTGCTGCAGATGGAGAACAATTATTTACGTGGATGTGTGATGACCTGACGGCGCTGTTAAACAAAGCCATCAGTGAAGAGCCACCACTGGATCAGAGTTACCACCACAGTATTCTGGCGGACTCTGTTTTTAATTAACCCTTTTTAACGTTTGTAACCCCTTGGATTACCCGCTCTGATGGAATGTTTCTGTCAGAGTTTAAACCAGCCCGGGTGGTGTGGTTTCAGTTAAGTAGCTGAGCCGCCCATCTGGGCTATGAAAATAACCCCGGCGAAAATCTCAGGCTAGCCGCCCTAACGGCTCAGTCGGGTCAATATCATCTTAAAAGGTAAAAGAAATGATTGAGACCAAAACCGATGCAGAAATCAGTGCAATTCAGCAGGCTCTGCAGGATCGTGGCGTAAAATATTGCATGGGTACTTACGTGGATATCCATGGTGTACCCAAAGGCAAAATCGTACCGATCGCTCACCTGCACCATATGGCACACGGTTCAGAACTTTACACTGGTTACGCACTGGATGGCCTGGGTCAGGCACCAAACGATGACGAAATTGCCTCTGTTCCCGATCTGGATCATATCATCCAGCTGCCATGGCAGCCGGAAATTGCCTGGATGCCGGCAGACAATACGCTGTACGGCGAACCCTACATGCTCAACACCCGTGTACTGCTGAAAAAAGTACTGGAAGACGCCAACGAAATGGGCTTCGGCATGAACCTGGGTATTGAAGCAGAAGTGTATCTGCTGAAGAAAAATGAAGACGGTACGCTGGAAATTCCGGATCCGGACGACAAACTGAAAAAACCGTGTTACGACACCCGTGCTTTCCTGAGCAACTTCAAATGGGTGGATAAAATGGTCACCAGCATGAATGATCTGGGCTGGGATGTTTATTCTTTCGACCATGAAGATGCCAACGGTCAGTTTGAA
>NZ_DJIO01000054.1:15083-15266 GCF_002433655.1 Thalassolituus sp. UBA6592
GAAGATGCCAACGGTCAGTTTGAATTCGACTTTAATTACGCCGACGTAGTAACGACCTGTGACCGCTTTACCTTCCTGAAAATGATGGCAAAAGAATATGCTAAGCAGGAAGATCTGCTGGCCACCTTTATGCCGAAGCCATTCTCTAACCGTACCGGTAACGGCGCGCACTTTAATATGTCG
>NZ_DJIO01000054.1:15400-39892 GCF_002433655.1 Thalassolituus sp. UBA6592
TCTTTTGACCACGAAGACGCCAACGGTCAGTTTGAGTTCGATTTTAATTACGCCGATGCTGTTACCTCGTGCGATCGTTTTACCTTCCTGAAAATGATGGCGAAAGAATATGCGAAGCAGGAAGGTCTGCTGGCGACCTTTATGCCGAAGCCATTTTCGAACAAAACCGGCAACGGCGCGCACTTTAATATGTCGCTGTACGATCTGGAGACAGGTGAAAACCTGTTCCAGTGCAAACCGGAAGACGATCCGCACGGTCTCGGTCTGACCAAACTGGGTTATCAGTTTATCGGCGGTATTCTCAAGCACGGCCGAGCGCTGTGTGCCGTGTTTGCGCCAACCGTTAACTCCTACAAGCGTCTGGTACGTCAGGGCGATATGCCTTACTTCACCTGGGCGCCGGTGTTTAACTCTTTTGGTTCCAATAACCGTACCAACTCCGTACGTGTTCCTATGGGCGGCGGTCGCTGTGAATCCCGTAATGCGGATGGTGCGGTTAACCCGTATCTGGCGGCAGCACTGGTGCTGGCCGCTGGTCTGGAAGGTATCCGTGAGGGCATTGATCCGGGCAAACCGCAGGAGAAGAACCTGTACGAACTGAGCGAAGAAGAGCGTGCAGAAAAAGGCATTAACTTCCTGCCGCGTACGCTGTTTGAAGCGATCGAAGCATTTGCAGAAGATCCGTTTGTGGAAGAAGTTCTGGGTACTGAACTGCGTAACGAATTTATCCGTTACAAGCAGGCAGAGTGGAACGAGTACCACACCGCTGTCAGCGCGTGGGAAACCGAGCGTTACAGTCACCTGTTCTGATATAAGGTGATGGAATCCGGGCGGTCTGAACGATAAGGCCGCCCGGGTTCTGACTGACTGGACAGGCGTGCAAAAAGTGTTGCATAAAGTGGTGCTAAGAATGTTGCATAAAATGTCCGCAGAGGATGGAAACAGGCATGAGCAATAAAGATAAAATCAGCCGCATCAGTATTTCGATGCCGGAAAGTCTGCTGGATGGACTTGACGAGATGGTGAATAACCGCGGTTTTGAAAGCCGTTCGCAAGCCATCTGCGACATGATCAATCTGCAGATCAATGAATATCGTGCGCAGCTTGGCAGTGATGTTATGACCGGCACGGTCAATATTGTTTATAACCATTCCACACCAGGACTGAGTAAACGCCTGCAGGATATTCAGTACGAATATCTTGATGAAGTGATTTCCAGCCTGAACGTAAACCTGACCAATACCAGTATTCTGTCCATTATTCTGGTACAGGGACCAGCCAATAAACTGAATATGATCGCCGATAAAATGATCACCCAGCGTGGTGTCGTTTACGGTCGTCTGTTATTGAATTCTTACATTATTCCACCGATTCATCCCTTGCCGCCGAAAGACACCTGAGGCTCAGCCAGCAGAGCGGATAAAACTCTGTGGAGGTACACCAAAATGGCGGCGGAACGCTGCCACAAAGGCACTGCTGCTGCGATAACCAAGCGAGTGGGCAATCGCTGCGCTGCTTTCACCTTCCACCAGACGGTTAATGGATTCCAGTAATTTACGCCGGGTGCGCCATTGCTGAAAACTCATACCGGTTTCCTTCTTGAATAAACGCTCCAGCGTACGGATGCTGGCGCCACTGCCATCGGCCAGTTCCTCCAGCTTCTGTTGATTGCCGGGTTCCCTTACCAGGGTGTGCATGACTTTGTGCAAACGACGGTCTTTGGCACTGGGCAGGAACAGCGGGGCGGGCTTAAGTTGGGCCAGTTCATTCAGCAGCAGGCGGATCGTCAGTTCCAGATTCAGCGCCTCAGCGGTCGCCATCGGCGTTTGCTCTTTCAGGCTTTGTTCATGGTTAAGCACACGCAAGGTCAGCTCACGCATCAGTGGCGTGACTTCCAGTACCTGAGCATCCTGCGCCAGTGATTCGCAGGCGCTGGGGTCGATATACAGATAGCCGGCATCGGCGTCGGTGAGGGTCGATACCTGATGGCGCTGATTGGAGGGAATCCACACGGCGTGGGTTGGCGGTACGATCCAGCTGGCATTATCCATCACCACGCGGATGGCGCCGTTCACCGCCCACACCACCTGAGCACGGGGATGGCGGTGGCTGCGCACGCGATAGCCGCGGGGCTGATGATTGGCATAACACAGCACCGGGCGCTCAGGGTCGAGGATGTAGCCGGCCTTTACCGGCTCCTCATATGTCGTTTTTGCGATATCCATTGTCAGATTGTAGCCTTTCTGCAGCCCGCTGTTTATGGAAAATAGACATCTCATTCTTTCACGGAGCCTGTCAGGTGGTATTACTCCGTCATCCGGGTCGTTTATTTGTTGTTCTGGTGTTGTTTGCCGCGGCTGCTGTGTTGCTGCTTCAGCCGGCAGGTCTGACGCTGATGCAAAGCCGTACCGCTGCCATTGTGATGGTGACACTGGCGCTGTGGGCGACGGGTACCTTGCCCGAGTATCTTACCGGTCTGTTGTTCTTTTTGGCGGCACTATTACTGCACATTGCCGAACCCGCTGATATTTTTGCAGGCTTTGCCTCGGCGGCGTTCTGGCTGATTTTTTCCGGTATGGTAATCGGCATGGCGATTCGCTCCACCGGCCTTGGGCAGCGAATCGCGGGCTTTCTCGGGCGTCATCTGGACCGCAGTTATGTGCATTTAATTGGCGGCTTAATGCTGGTGTGCACACTGCTGGGATTTATTATGCCGTCGTCCATGGGACGTCTGGTGATGATGGTGCCGATTGGTATGGCTCTGGCCGATCGCTGTGGTTTTCAGCCGGGTTCTCAGGGGCGCATCGGTATCGCTCTGGCGGTGGCCATGGGCTGCCATATTCCGACCTTTACCATTCTGCCCGCCAATATTCCGAACATGGTGTTGATCGGTGCGGCGGAAAATATCTACGGCGAACATTTCAGTTATTTTAATTATCTGCTGCTGCATTTTCCGCTGCTTGGCATGGTGAAGGCAGGCATCATCGCCGCGCTGATCATTATGCTGTTCCGCGATAAGCCGCAGCCAGCGGCGGTTGCTGTTAATGCAGAAGGTCAGACAGTGAAAAATCCGGATGCGCACAGCGCCAGACAAAAGAGCGAACAGAAGCGTCTGATCGGCGTGTTATTGGTGTCGCTGGCGTTGTGGCTGACGGACTCCCTGCATGGCATCAGCCCGGCCTGGATCGGCCTTGGTGCGGCGGTTTTTCTGCTGTTGCCAAAAGTCGGCATGGTGGAGCACAAAGCCTTTAACCAGCAGATTAATGTCTCCCTGCTGCTGTTTATTGCCGGTGTGCTGGGCGTGGGTACTGTGGTAAATCAGAGTGGACTGGGGCAGATGCTGGCCGGAGCGCTGGAATCCTGGCTGCCGCTGGAAAAAGGCAACGATGCCAGTAACTTCTTCTCACTGGTGGCCATGGCATTTTCCACCGGCATGTTAACCACACTGCCGGGTGTGCCTGCGGTGCTGACCCCTATGGCCGGTGAATTATCGACGGTTACCGGTATGTCGGTGACGGCGGTGCTGATGACTCAGGTGATTGGTTTTTCCACCATTCTGTTTCCGTATCAGTCCGGTCCGTTACTGGTCGGTATGCAGCTGGCGGAAGAAAAAGTCAGTCATCTGCTGCGCATTCTGCTGCCGCTGACGCTGATCTCCTGGCTGGTATTAATTCCGCTGGATTATTTCTGGTGGCAGCTGTTGGGCATGTTCTGACAGGAATGATCAGTAAAAAGCCCGCAGGCCGGTAACTCAGCCTGCGGGCTTTTTTACGTCGGAGTGTCTATTACAGCAGATGCTTTTTATAGCGGCCCAGCGTCTGATCTTCTTTACGCATCCATTCGACAGCCTCTGTGCTGCACGGAGTAGCGGCGCTGAAGTCAAACTGCGGATACCAGCTGTCGATACGGAAGCGACGCTCAATAAGCCGGCCCGCAACCTCGACCTGCTGCAGCACAATACCGGCTTCATGACTGACGCTGAAGCTGTGCAGATCGATCAGCGATTCACCGTAACGGGCAGTGTTCAGCGCATGCACAACACGGTAGCCATCTTTGCCGTTACCAAAGCCTACGGACGTTTCAAAATCCAGCAGCAGCTGGCGCTGTTCTGCACTCAGGGATGGGTCGGCAATAACGTCACGCAGCATGCTGCCACTGTGTTCGGCTGCGTCGGCATACTGCACGGCGACAGACGGATCTTTGCGGTCGATAACCAGTCCGGCGTAATCACTGCAGATAATCAGGGCACCGCGTCGCGGATATTGTTCGCCGCTTTGCAGATCGGTTTCACTTTCCAGCTCAAGACCAATTAATGGGCCATTGCCGCTGTTCAGCAGGCGCCAGTCTTCGACATAAGCGCCACTGGGGGCAAACTCCACCATACAATTGCCAATGCGTTGCAGCAGGGCGGGTTCCGGCCAGCGGTTATGCAGTTGATTGGCACAGCCATCGAGCCAGCTGAGCTGTTCGTCCGCCCATTGAGCATGGGCATACCAGCCTTCGTAATCCGCCTGGGGCAGGAGAGTGCGGGGAATGGCGTAATTCGCTGGCACTGTCTGCAGCTGTTCGGTCAGCAGCGGCAGGCGCAGGTCGATGGTGAGATTATCAGACTGCAGCCAGAACACGCGGGTTTCGCTATCGGACAGACCATCGGCAAAGCTGATGCAGCGGCGTTGAAAGGCGCCCTGCATCCAGGCCGGGACTGAGGTCGTTTGGGTTAATAATTCGGGTGAACAATCCAGCAGGTGCATCAGGCATTCTCCTCCACGGTGCGTAATTTACCGAAGGTAGCAATGGCTTTACTGGTATCGGGGAATTCAACTTCACCTTTGGCCAGACGGTCTTTCAGATAGCGGAAGGTGTGCAGTGTCTGGGCGTACAGGTGATCACCGCAGGGAATCGGTGCGTATTTATCCTCAGGGTTGCCGGGCAATGGTGGCAATACCGGATTGATCACAACATCGTAATCGCAGCTGCAGAACAGCGGGAAGGAGTAGCGCTCTTCTTTCACCTTACGCACCCGGTGGCTGGTGGCAATAAAGCGCCCGTTGCTGAGCACTTCCAGCATGTCACCGATATTGACCACGAAGCAGCCGTCGATGACCGGTGCATCGATCCATTCGTTGTTGCCGTTGAGCACTTCCAGACCGTCGGCGGTAGGCAGCAGCAGGGTAAAGCATTCATAGTCGGTGTGGGCGCCAATGCCCTGACGATCATGGGCGTCGGCATTAAACGGATAATGCACCATGCGCAGCTGACTGGGTGGGGTGCTGATCAGCTTTTCAAAGTAATTTTCTTCCAGTCCCAGCGCCAGAGCAAAGCCCCGGAACAGGGTATTACCCAGTTCAAAAGCAGCCTGATAGTAGGCGCTGACGTTTTCTTTAAAGCCCGGAAAATCTGGCCACTGATTTGCTCCCAGCATAGGGCGCTTTTCTTTCAGTTGCGGCAGATCATAGCTTAAATCGAAGGCTTCTTTATGATCGACAGAACCGCCGTAGAATTCTTCCTCGCCTTCCGGCACATAACCGGAATGGTTTTCGGAATTGCCAATGTAGTGGCGCATTTTCTCTTCAGTATTCTGTGCGAAAAAGCCTTTTGCAGATGCTTTCAGGCCGTCGATCAGTTCACTACTGATGCCGTGACCTTTAATGTACAGAAAGCCGACCTCACTGGCGCAGCGGCGCAGTTCTTCAGCGACGGCCATACGCTCTTCAGGAGAGGCAGAATAGAGGCCGGAAATATCGACCAAAGGAATGGATGTGAAATTTTGTAACGACATAAGTCAGCTCCATAGAGGATCAGGAATTGACTGGCCGTCCAGTGTGATTCTGAATGGTATGACCTTTCAGCCGGGTCGTCCCGGTAGTATTCCATTTTCAGCATCCTTCTACAGAAGTACACTGTATGGCCGATATTCATTCAGGTAGAGTGAACAAACTAAACAATGTGCAGCCGATAAAGTGCTTTAGCTGTCTGTCGATGCGTTATTACCGTCTTTACTTAATAATTAACAGCTTTTGATCAGGTCTCTCTGGTAGTCAATGAATATAATAAAACATATTGGTACAGCCATAATCGTGGCGCTTTCTGCTTTGCCGGCAAGTTATTCTGTTGCGCAGCCTGGGGAGCTGCCAAAGGAAATCTTTCTGGGCGCAACGGAATGGTGCCCTTACAGTTGTGGCGATGTGGATACCACACTGAACCCACCTCATAAGCCCGGCATCGTCACCGAATATCTGCGTTATATTCTGGCGAAGTACGGGGTTGCAGTGAACGTTGAAATTCTGCCCTGGTCTCGGGCTGTGTCTGAAGCAGAGGGCGGATTACTGGACGGTTTGCTGACCGCGGTGCATGAGGAGGTTGAGACACTGTCTCTGACCGATGTGCCAACCATGTCTTATCAAAGCTGCTTCTATGTTCTGAACACAAATCGCTGGCAATATCAGGGAACAGATTCTTTAGCGGGAATGCACCTGGGTGCGATCGCAGGCTACGGATATGGACGGGAAATCGATCCCTATCTGGCAGAGCATGCTCAGCGCGAGGATATAGTTACTCAGATATCCGGTCAGAATGGTAAGGAACGGCTGCCAATGATGCTCTACGGGCACCGTATTGATGCTTACCTGGCAGACCGGCATGTGGAAGCCTGGCGATTGACGTCATCAGGTTCTCAGGCGGATACCCATTCCGCTGGCTGTATTGCAGAAGAGCCATTTTACGTTGCCTTTAATCCGCAGAAGAAATGGACAAAAGATATTATCGGGTTACTTAATCAGGAATTTGCAGACCCGGAAAATCAGGCACACCTGAAAGAGATTATCAGGCGCTACATGTAGCTGCATATCGTTGTGATTGTGTTGCTGTAATGAAGCCCTGAAGCCTTGAACAATGGCACGCTCAGCCTTCGACCAGGTGTTACCGATAGCGTATGGTCAGGGCAGTCACAATGAAAAAATCATTCATAATTATAAAAATGTTGCTCTTAAAAATGGTGGTCATATGCTGAACAGCGGCAATACAGGGTTAATGATTGTTGACGTGCAGGGGCGTTTATCGACGCTGATGCATGATTCTGAATCGCTCTTCCGGCAATTACGAATTCTTATCAGCGGTGCAAAAGTATTGCAGCTGCCTGTTATCTGGATGGAGCAGCTGCCGGATAAACTTGGCCCGACGCGTGCGGAGATACGTGATTTACTCGACGGCGAGCCGTATGTAAAAAATACCTTCAGCGGTCTGCAGAATGACGCGATTGCAGCAAAGGTCAAAGAACTGAATATGGCTAACTGGCTGGTGGCCGGGCTTGAAGCCCATGTCTGCGTTTATCAGAGCGTCTGTGATCTGTTACAGCAGCACGCTGAAGTCCATCTGGTGACGGATGCAGTCAGTTCCCGAACTCAGGCAAACCGTGATCTGGCAATCAATAAAATGGCCGCGATGGGAGCACAGTTAACATCGACCGAAATGGCCTTGTTTGAGTTACAGAAAGTGGCTGAAGGTGAGCAGTTTAAGCGGTTAATTAACGTGCTTAAGTAATTGCAGCTGTAACGCCAGGGATCCGGGAAAGCCCGCCTGTGCGGGCTTTCATCGCTCAGATATGCGGATCAGTTAAAGACAACGTCAAACACATCCTGATATTTTTCGGCAAAATGCGCCGTCATACCCTGGCGGATGTGTTCCGGCAGTTCCTCGTAATCACTGCGGTTGGCTTGCGGAAGAATCACTTCGTATATCTTCGAGCGCCGTGCAGCGATCACTTTTTCACGGATACCACCAACCGGTAACACCTGACCGGTGAGGGTCAGTTCGCCGGTCATGGCCAGTGGTCGTTTAATGCGTTTGTTCAGCAGCAGCGACATCAGTGCTGTGGTCATGGTGACACCAGCGCTTGGGCCATCTTTCGGTGTTGCACCTTCGGGCACATGCAGGTGGATAAAACGCTTGTCGAAGAAAGCTTCATCCCCACCAAAGCTGCTGGCGTGGCCGGTGGCAAAGCTGTAGGCAATTTCCGCTGATTCCTTCATTACCTCACCGAGTTTACCGGTCAGTTTAAAGCCGCGGTTCTGTTGGTGCACAACGGCTGCTTCAATGGGCAATGTGGCGCCGCCCATGGCGGTCCAGGCAAGGCCTGTGACCACACCGGTGCCGCTGAGAATGCGTTCTGCACGGAATACCGGCGAGCCAATAAATTCCATCAGGTCTTTCTGGGTAACCGATATTTTCTGCTTTGGATCTTCCAGTAAACGAACAACGCATTTACGGGCAATCTGCTGCAGTAGTTTTTCCAGATTACGTACGCCGGACTCCCGCGCGTAGCCCTCAATAATGGCTTTCAGCGTGGCATCGCTGATTTTTACCTGCGTCTTTTTCAGGCCGGTACGCTCCAGTACCCGTGGCCACAGGTGATTTTTGGCGATGGCCAGTTTTTCTTCAGTGATGTAACCCGACAGGCGGATCATATCCATCCGGTCTAACAGCGGACCAGGGATGGTATCCAGCTGGTTGGCGGTACAGATAAACAGCACCTTGGATAAATCCACGCGCAGATCCAGATAGTGATCGAGAAATTCCTTGTTCTGTTCAGGATCAAGTACTTCCAACAGCGCCGATGCCGGGTCACCCTGATAGGAGGAACCGAGTTTATCGATTTCATCCAGCATAATGACCGGGTTGGCGACTTCGACATCTTTTAAGGCCTGAATCAGTTTGCCGGGTAACGCACCGATATAGGTACGGCGGTGACCTTTAATTTCCGCTTCGTCGCGCATACCACCGACGCTGAAGCGATAGAATTTACGCCCAAGAGCATCGGCGACTGAGCGTCCGATGGAGGTTTTACCAACCCCCGGAGGACCGGCCAGCAGCATAATCGAACCGGAAATTTCTTTTTTGTAAGAGCCGACCGCCAGAAATTCCAGAATCCGTTGTTTTACGTCATCCAGACCGCTGTGGTGAGCGTCCAGGGTTTCTCTGGCATGTTGCAGATCGAACGAGTCTTCAGAGTAAACACCCCAGGGCACATTGGTGGCCCAGTCCAGATAATTGCGGGTGACACCGTACTCCGGTGAGCCGACTTCCAGCATCTGCAGTTTATGTAATTCTTCGTCGATGCGTTTACGCGCATCGGCGGGCACGGTTTTACCTTCGAGGCGTTGCTCGAATTCTTCGATTTCAGCGGTTTTGTCGTCTTTCGACAGCCCCAGTTCTTTCTGGATGGTCTTCAGCTGTTCTTTTAAGAAAAACTCACGCTGATGTTTACTGATGCTGTCATTTACTGACTGGTTAATTTCCACCTGCAGACGTGCCACTTCGATTTCTTTCTTCAGCAGCATCAATACTTTTTCCATGCGCTTCTGCAGCGGCAGGGTTTCCAGTACACCCTGTAATACCGGGCCTTCTGCGGTAGTGATGGCGGCAGCAAAATCCGTCAGCGGCGATGGATCATTCGGACTGAAGCGATTGAGGTAATGTTTCAGATCTTCGGAGTACAGCGGGTTAATCGCTACCAGTTCTTTAATGGCATTAATTATCGCCAGGGCATAGGCCTTGGTTTCATCGGTAAATTCGCCGCCTTTCTGCGGGTAATGAACGTGGGCAGAAAATGGTGCTTTTTTGTGCACCCACTCCAGTACGCGGAAGCGGCGGATGCCCTGTGCAATAAACTGCACCTGACCGTCCTCGACCTGCACTTTATGAACACGCACCACACAGCCTATCAGGGGGATATCGTCCAGATGAGGGACTTCGTCAGCCTGTTTATCGTCCACAAAAGCAATGCCCAGCAGCTTGTGTTCGGTTTTAGCGACGCGCTTCAGCGTCTCGCCCCAGACGTCAGCACTGATGATAATTGGCTGAACCTGAGCGGGAAAAAATGGCCGGCCGTTGACCGGCAGCACTAACAGATGGTCCGGCAGAATGTCGTCTGGCAGGGCCAGTTTGCCGTCGTGCTCTTCTTTACCAATAAATTCCTGTTTGTCGTCCATCAGATGTCTACCTCTTGGAGTCTCTGAGCAATATGTGGGGGGACTTTTTGCCGGTTTCAAGCGTTACTGACATTTCTCCTGTTCTGCTCTGTTGTGCTGGAAGGGGAGCTGGAGGCTGAGATGGCCCAGAATTCTTATTCGGTTTTACCGGAAAGAGATATAAAAACGTTCGGTTATTAAATATAACTGGTATTGCATATAGTTCGTCTGGTCAGGCAGCAGGCGCTATCAGCCCGGACCTTGCCTGGTGCATGAGAAACCGATGAGACTCACAGACGGGAGCAATACCGATGGATACTGGCACTATAACCCGAGCCGCTGGCAGCGCTGGCGATATGGAAAACCGCCTTACGGAACACACCGCTGCTTCTGGTTTTGCGGGTTCAGGTTTTGCTGATTCAGGTTTTGCTGATTCAGGTTTTAAAAGTTCAGGCTTTAAAAGATCAGATACAGGCTTAACAGGCGCTGTGCTGATGCTGCTGTTGATAGCGACTGTGAGTAGCGTGGCGGCAGAGCTGGCCGGCGTCCGCTGGTTGAGTCAGTGGGGGCTGGGTGCTCTGCCCATCAGTATTGTGCTGGGGATGGCATTGGTGGCAATACCTGCGGTCGGCCGTTTACGAATGGACTCAGGTGCACAAAGAATACAGAGCTGGGTACAGAAGTATCTGCTGCAGGCTGGCATTGTCCTGTTCGGCTTTCGCTTAAGTGTGACGGATCTGACAGCGGTAGGCTGGCCGGGATTGCTGATGGATAGCCTGACCATTGTTGTGATTCTTTGTGCCGGAATGCTGATTGGCGGTCGCCTGCTGAAATTACCGATGGCGCTGGTGGTGTTTGTGTCTGTGGGCAGCGCGGTCTGTGGAGCCGCTGCCATTCTGGCGGCAGCGCCGGTGCTGGGACGCTATCTGCATGATGGTGAGAATGAACAGCAGCAGACCCAGGCCATCGGACTGGCGGTGGCCATGGTCGCCGTATTCGGCACGCTCAGTGTCATCCTTTATCCGCAACTGCGGATCATGTTCGGCTTAAACGATTACGTCAGCGGAATTTATATTGGCAGTACCATTCACGAGGTGGCCCAGGCCGTGGCCGCCAGTGATGCTCTGGGCAGTGCAACCCAGCACAATGCGGTTATCGTAAAACTGTTGCGGGTGATGTTACTGGCACCGGTGTTGATTGTGCTTGCACTGCTGCTGCAGCGTGGCGGCAGAGATAATGGAAGCCAAAGCAGCAGCAATCAGGGCGCAAAAATGCAGCATAAAATACGGGTTCCGGGTTTTGTATTGTTATTTTTGGCGGCCGTTTTACTGAACACTCTGTTGCAGCTTTATCTGCCGGCAACGTTACTGGCGCAACTACGCGATCTTTGCCACGGCGCTTCAGGATTGTTTCTGGCATTGGCCATGACTGCGCTGGGGCTGAATATTCACTGGGCTTTTGTGCGTCGTGCGGGCTTCAGACCAATCCTGTTGGCCGGACTTCTGTGGTTACTTCTTATCCTGGGGGGTGGCTTTCTGCTGATGCAGCTTCAGGCAGCGGCATTGATCTGAACGGCTACAGTCAGAGATAAAAGGGCGTTACACTGAGCCTTTAGGAAAGACAACTTACGGTAGGTTTATGAAACAAACAAAAATTCTGCTTCCTGAAACGGAAATTCCAAAACAATGGTACAACGTGGTGGCGGATTTACCGACGCCACCGGCACCGCCGATGGGACCGGATGGAACGCCGATGAACCCGGCGGCCATGTCACCGATTTTTGCCGATAACATCATTGAGCAGGAAGTCTCTGCCCAGCGCTGGATTGATATTCCGGAGCCGGTGCGTGAAATCTACCAACAGTGGCGTCCAAGCCCGATGTTCCGTGCTCACCGTCTGGAAGAAGCGCTGGGTACGCCGTGCAAAATTTATTACAAATACGAAGGTGTCAGTGCTGCGGGTTCGCACAAACTGAATTCGGCCATTGCGCAGGCCTATTACAACAAACAGGCTGGCATTAAACGCCTGACCACAGAAACCGGTGCTGGTCAGTGGGGCTCCTCTCTGTCGCTGGCCGGTCAGATGTTTGGCATCGATGTGCGCGTGTACATGGTTAAGGTCAGCTATGAGCAGAAACCATTCCGCCGTTCCATGATGCAGACCTGGGGTGGGGAAGTGATTGCCAGCCCGAGTAATATGACCGAATCCGGGCGTAAAATTCTGGCCGCCGATCCGGATAATCAGGGTTCACTGGGTATCGCGATCTCTGAAGCGGTTGAGGAAGCCGTCAGCCGGGAAGACACTAAATATTCTCTGGGTTCCGTGCTGAATCACGTACTGCTGCATCAGACCGTTATCGGTCTGGAAGCGAAAAAGCAGTTTGCTATGGTCGGTGATTACCCGGATATGATTTTCGCTCCATGTGGTGGTGGCTCTAACTTCGGTGGTGCCGCATTCCCGTTTTACGCGGATGAAGCCGCTGGTGGTAAAAAAGTGCGTCTGGTCGCGGTTGAGCCGAGTTCCTGTCCAAGTCTGACCAAGGGGCACTATGCTTATGACTTTGGTGATACCGAAGGTTTTACGCCGATGATGCTGCAATACACGCTGGGTCATGATTTCATGCCACCGGGTATCCACGCTGGCGGTCTGCGTTATCACGGTGCTTCATCACTGGTGTCTCAGATGTACCATGAGAAACTGATTGAAGCGGTTTCCGTACCTCAGGTAGCAACGTTTGAAGCCGGTGTGCAGTTTGCCCGTGCGGAAGGCATTATTCCGGCACCGGAATCAAATCACGCTATCCGTGCCTGTATTGATGAAGCACTGCGCTGCAAAGAATCCGGTGAAGAGAAGACGCTGTTCTTCAACCTGTCCGGACATGGTCACTTTGATATGGTGTCTTACGACAAATACTTCACCAATAAACTGGAAGACTATGACTACCCGCAGTCAGAAATTGATGCGGCGCTGGAACGTCTGCCAAAAGTAAAAGCCTGATTGATCAGGAGCTTCGGCTCCTGCAGTTGGTTATCTATCAGGTCTTGCAAATAAAAAGCCCGGACAGTCTCACTGTCCGGGCTTTTTATTTCTGCTGATCGCTGCTGTAAAAAACAGACAGCGGAGATCCGTTCTCAGCCTTTGCAGCGGTATGTCCATTCAATGCCATCAGACTCATCTTTACTGATCATTCCGTCGGCATTGAGATCGGGAACAGAGCGGCTTTTCACGCCTCCCTGCGGACATTCCTTATTGGAATCAAATGGCATGGTGACGGTCAAATGAGGGACATCTGTCAATGTCTGCGTATTATTACTGTCGCAGCCGGTAAAAAACACAGCAGATGAAAGCAGTAATATCTTAGCTGCTGCGATTTTTGTACTTGTTCTCTTACGGATATGCATCGGGTTTGCCTGGCAGGTTTTGCTGAAAAATCGGTCGTTTATAAAGGCAGCTAATTGTTGCATTTGTATTGAATTTCACTGGAACGGATTGTGCCATACGAAGGGTTAATAGATATTTTTTCTGATAATTCCTTTATGATTATCTGATGATGGTTCAGGATTTATCAAGGCTGCAGCGATTTATGACAAACAGATGTCATAAAATACTGGTGGAAAAACGTACGCCATTGGTTGTAATTCCAAAAAATAATATCTTTCCGTAAATATCTGTTTTTTTCTGTAATAAGAAGTGACACAAACTGTCATAAAGAGTCTTTAATTTCGCGCACTCAATTCACTTTGGGGGCGATATTAATGTTTGCCATGAATAAAAAGCTGTTGGTGTCCTGCATGATGGCGGCGTCTGCGCTGACCTTAGCAGGCTGTGGTTCAGATTCTTCTTCAGGGTCATCTCAGAATAATGTTCAGAATGATCCATTACCGCAGGAGCCTGCACCAGGAGCTGATAATGGTGAGCAGGGAAGTGGTCAGGAACCGCAGCTGGAAGCTGCTAACACCTTTACTCTGGCAGTGCTACCGGATACTCAGAAATATTCTCGTTATTCACCGGAGCGTTTCTACGCACAGACCCAGTGGATTGCTGAAAACTATGAGCAGGAAAATATTAAATTTACCGCTCATCTGGGGGATATCGTCGATATTCCGGATTCTCTGGCGGAGTGGGATGTTGCCCGTGTAGCCATGGGTTACCTGGAAGAAAGTCAGGCTACGCCGTATAGCGTTCTGGCCGGTAACCACGACGTACGCGATTCCGGGCAATACGACGATTCCCGTTCTAACTCTGATGAACTTTATCTGAACTACTTCGGTCCGGAGCGTCAGAGCGGAATTTTCCCGGATAATTTCGGTGGCTACCAGCAGGGCACAAATGCTGACGGCCGCAACGCCCCGTACAATACTTACTACACCTTCAGCGATGATGATGGTCAGGAATATCTGGTACTGGCCATTGACTGGAACCCAAGCTACTGTGACCCGGCCTGGGGCGACTGTATTAATGATCCGAGCCTTTCTTTCCTGACACTGGAGTGGGTGAAACGTGTTCTTGATGAGCATCCGGATACCCCAACCATCCTGACCACACACCAGCTGCTGAATATCGCAGAAGATGGTGAAACCGCTATTTTTACCGATAAAGGTACTTTGATGTGGAACCACCTGATCCGTGATTATGATCAGATCTTCCTGACCATTAACGGTCACCATCATGGTGAAGCCGTGATGGAAGCGAATAACAAATACGGCCATAAAGTGGTTATGGAAGTAGTGGATTACCAGTCCGGTTACTGGGGTGGTGATGGCATGATGCAGTTGGTTGAATTCGATAAAACCAATAACACCATGAACTTCCGTTCTTACTCACCTTATGTGGATGCTATTCCGGAAGCTGAACGTGAAGCGGATCAGGAAGTCAGCCGCTGGTCTTTCAGCATTCCAATGGATTTCTCCAGCCGTTTTGCCAACCTGAATGCAACCAATGAAGACGGCTCTGATGTTATTGATGAGCAGGGTTCCGTCGAAGGCAGCAAAGCTTACTGGATTCTGGATGCTGAACACATTGTTGGTGCCAGTATTTCAGAAGTTCCTGATCTGAGTGGTTCCGGTAATGCCTTGACCGTTGGCCGCATGGGCAGTGGCGACCAGAGCGATTACCTGCAGATTACCGATGACAAACCACCGTTCGGTTTTGCTCAGGGCTCTGTTCGTTTTAATGGTAATAACGCTGATGGTTACTTCCTGACAACCCGTGCCGGTGCTGATATTGCACAGGAAAGCCGTACCAACGGTTGGGGGGGCGCACTGCAGGATTACACCATTGAAGCAACTTTCAAACTGCCGGCTGACTGGACCCCGGAGCGTGGTGACTGGTCCGGCATTCTGACCAATATCAGCTCAATCGGTACCGTGTGCAGCTACCACAACTTTAATTGTAGCGGCGGCGATCCTTCACAGGCTCTGGCGATTTCCAGCCTGCGCGAAGCTCAGTGGATCAGTGTAAATGATGGCGGTAAAGGTGCTGACAGTTTCTCCTGGGACCTGAACCGTGATCAGTGGTACCACGTGGCAATCACCAACGACGGTCACCAGACCACCATGTATGTGAATGGCTCTCTGGTAATGCGTACCGGTGAAGACGAGCAGCGTGGTCTGGTGGTTGTTGGTGGTCAGCAGCAGTGGCGTCTGGGCGTGAGCAGCTGGGATGGAGGTAACTCAGATCCGTTCTACGGCAACATTGCAGAAGTGCGTATTACCAACCGCGTACTGCCAAGCGAAGAATGGCTCTACTACCAGAGCAACGACTGATCTTCAGATGATGAAAGTGGCCGGTGAGTATTTCCTGGCCACTATCTGAAAAAGTTCAACAATAGCTGAAAAGCAGCTCAAAAACAGCAAACAGATTAATTTGATGCCGCAGCTCTGCAGCAGGGCTGTGTACAAATGCAGGATGTAAATAATGCAATATCCAATGAATAAATTATTTTTGGCCATGTTTTTTTCTTCAGCTGTGCTGATGACAGGCTGTGGCTCAGACAGCAACAGCAGCTCACCGGTTGCTGATCAGAATGAACAGCCAGCCCCTGGTAATGATCAGGACGCTGGCGAAAATCCTGCAGAAGAACAACCACAGCAGGAAGAGGAAGAAGCGCAGCAGCCAACCGTTGGTCATTGGGTAACCGGTGATATTCATGTGCATACTGCCGTTTCCAACGATGCACGTTCACCGCTGTCTGATGTGCTGGATCACGCTTTTAACGATTTCGATCTGGATTATCTCGGTCTGTCGAACCATATGCGTAATAACAGCCAGACTAACGATGATGCAAACATTGGTCGCCCAATGTTGTTTGGTGAAGCGCTGACCGAACACGAACTGCCAGGTGTTGCTGAGTTGGTAGCAGCCAATGAGAGCTATCAGGATCGCCTGATTTATTCCTCTTTTGAATGGGATATGCCGGCACACGAACACTACAACGTCGGTATTCTGTGGGACGATGAGAGCGGTGAATTACCGATCGAAAAAATCAGAGAATTTGAATACCGCTTCAGTAATCAGAATAATTACAGCGACTTTGCCGAAGAGGATCGTCTGGCATGGGCGCGCGAAGGTATTACCCGTGAAAATGCCACTCACCGTGATGCGATCGCAGCGCTGACCTGGTTGCAGGAAAACTTCCCGCAAAGCAGCTACGGTATGCTCAACCACCCGTTGCGTTATGCTGACAGCTACACCATTTCCGATGTGCGTGAACTGAACGATGCCGCCCCGGATGTTTTCTTCCTCGCAGAAGGTATGGTGGGTAACCAGTTTAACGGTAACCGTGGTGATTACGGCGGTTCGAGTTTAGATGGTGTATACGGCGGTGCGGACCCGGTTCTGGCTGAACTTGGAGGCTGGTGGGATGCCCTGTTGGGTGAAGGTCGTAAGATCTGGAATATGGGTAACTCTGACCATCACTTTAAAACCCGTAACCCTTATGCCAGCGGTTACTATCCGGGTGAATATGCCAAAACCTACACCTGGGTTGCCGGCGAAGAGGGCAGTGAGCTGACCACTCAGACTCTGCTGTCTGGTCTGCGCAGCGGTAATTCATTTGCAGTGTTTGGTGATCTGATTGATGCGCTGGACTTCAGCGTGAGCGATGCGCAGGAAGATGCTGCAACCATGGGTCAGTCCCTTGAAGTTGCTAATGGTGAAACCGTTACTGTAACCATCCGTTTCCGTCAGCCAGAATACAGTAAGCGTGAGCAAACAGTAGGTGATGAGAACTTTGAACAAAGCATGAACCCTGGCGTTGATCACGTCGATCTGATCGTGGGTGATGTCGGTGAGAAGGCTGCCTACGGCACTGCTGCTTACAGCAAGCAGACTAACGATTCGACCCACGTGGCGAAAACCTTCACCGTGGAAGACTGGAGCCAGGGCGAAGATGGTTTCTTCACTATGAGCTACACCTTCGTTGCAGAGAAAGATCAGTACCTGCGTCTGCGAGGTACTAACCTGGGTGCTAACGTTGCTGGTTTGACAGTGAATGGCGAGCCTCAGCGTTCTGCCGTGGTTGGCAGCAATAATGGTGCTCTGCAGTACTATGAAGATCTGAACGAGCGTAACTACGGCGACGTTTGGTTCTATTCCAACCCGATTTTCGTCAGCATCGCTGACTAAGGTCTAACCAGGTTTTCGTCAGTATTGCTGACTAAAACCGGGCCAGTTAAATCAGTTGGCGGTCTCTCTTGAGGGGCTGCCGCTGAGACGTCAAAAGCCCCGGATATCCGGGGCTTTTTTGCGGGGCATTTACAGCTTCAGCTGGCATGGCTCGCCGGATTTAATCCGTTGCTCTAATAGCTGAATGAAATGGCGATGCGGTTATTTTTAGCGGCTATGGCATTCCATTGAGCCGCGGTAACGGGTTCAAAATCCGCTGGATATGCATAAAGTGGTGCCTGAAATCCGTCAGAACGAAGCTGCAGACCAATGCGACCATCTTTTACCGGTACGGCGCTTTGTTCAAAATTTACAAAAGGTACGGAGCGCAGTTGTTGCACTGACAGATCCGGGTCTGTGTCCTGCAGCAGTATACAGTTACTGATTGGCGTATTATCCGCTGCCAGAGACAGGTTGCCGGACTCATCAGCCTGCAGACAGAAATTTCCGCTATTCACGCTCAGTTCTACTGTTCCTTCAAAGCCCGCTGAGGTAAGACGATAAATCAGATTGCTGATCGTACTGACCCGGTTTTCGTTAAATGCCTGCTGGCCATAACCAAAGGTAAAATCGGAATTCATCGCCCAGCTGATGGTATCGACCAGGGCGTAGCTGAGACCATCATTAAGGTCTGAGCTTTGATAAGCGGAGTCTGGCTGTGGTGTTTGCTGTTGCAGTCGACTCTGCAGATCAGAGAGGCTGGCCTGGGTGTCATGCAATTGAGCTTGAGTTTGCAGCAGGGTGTATGCACCGAAGGCAAAGCCAAACAGCATGACGGTAAGCATAACGCCGCTGAGCCGGTTGCTATGGTGCTGCACGCGACTGAGTCTGTTGAGCAATTCTCCCACAGGTTCATCGCCGAGCTGTTCGCCTGTTTGTTTCAGCAGTTTTAAGCTCTTCTGCACATCGCTGCGGGTTGAATGAATGGAACCCAGCAGCAGATGTGATTCATCGGCGATCTGTTCGCGCAGGCGCGTTGACTGGCGCTCATATTCATTCAGCAGTTGTTTATGATTTTTCTGGCTGTCACTGCTGACCTCAGGTTCATACCAGAACTGGCCGTCCGCTGTGGCAGCAGAAGGGGACGTTTGTTTGACGGTTGTTGTAGCCGCTTTCACCCTGGCTGCTTCATGTTCTGCTTTGCTTTGTTCTGCTTTGATTTGCTCTTCTTGGGTTTTTGAGGCAGCCGGATCACTGATTATGTCATGGATGCCCAGACTGTGCAGGACTGCTCCCAGCTGGTGTGGCTTCATATTGCCTTTCGACAGAATATCCAGCGCCCCCAGTGCCCGAGCCTGACCCACATAAACGTCACCCTGTTGGGCGGTGTACATAATCACCGGAATAGTCGCTGTCGCCGGGTTGGCTTTGATGATTTTCAGCGCCTCAAAACCATCCATATCTTCCATGTGGTGGTCGAGAAAAATAACCGCAGGTGCCGACTTGTGTTCCAGATAATCCAGCGCTTCCTGTGCAGAAGAAACGCATTCCGCCTCCAGATCATAGCGCGCCAGCATCCGCTTGAGATGGAGCTGAGCAGTTCTGGAATCGTCAACAACAAGGGCACACTTCATGGTCTTTTTAGTCCGTTATGGTCTGTACTGGAGATTTGGGTCGGCTTCCGGGTCCGGGGCTGACTGACAGCCGTAAGCCGACCGCAGTGTATGCAGCGTCAGGAAAGGCACGCCAGCGCCAGATTGCCGATTTGTGAACCCTTAAAAGTTTTGATTATAAAGTGGCGGCTTTCCGCGACGAAAATGTCGTCAGTTGCGCAAAATAGGGCACAGTCCACGGAGTTTGCCGATAAATTGTGCCGCTAATATGCGCTTGCTGGCTGAACGTATCTGAGGATGAGAGTCCGGATATTGCGGTAAACAGGAAAAAGCTGAAACAGCTACGCCGCTAAAAGAGGGCAAACACAGAAAGTTAAACGAAGAGTAGAGAACAGAAAGACCGAAGGTAAGGGTAAGAGGGCAGAAAGCCAGAAGGGCAGCTGAAGCTGCCCTTTGAACCCGATTGCGATTATTGCAGCATCAGCTGCACTTCATCTTCGGTTAACGGACGGTATTCACCTTCTTTAAGGTCCGCCGGTAAAGTCATATTGCCCATTTGCTCGCGGTGCAGTTTTTCCACCAGATTGCCCAGCGCAGCAAACATGCGCTTAACCTGATGGTAGCGGCCTTCGTGAATGGTCAAAAGTACTTCACGATCAGAGATGCGCTCGAGCTGCGCCGGTTTGGTTGGTTCCGGGTCGTCTTCCAGCACAATGCCTTTTTCCAGTTTGGCCTCCGCGTCTTCCCGCAATGGCTCGGCCAGCCACACGCGGTAAATTTTAGGCTGATGGTGGCGGGGTGATGTCAGGTGGTGAGACCACTGGCCATCGTCTGTGATCAGCAACAGGCCGGTGGTATCCATATCCAGGCGGCCGACGGTATGCAGGTCCATACGGTTTACGACGCCATCGAGTAAATCAAACACCAGCGGATGGGTGCTGTCTCTGTGAGTACAGACATAGCCCACTGGCTTGTTCATAACGAAATAGCGAAAGCCCGACAGCAGTGTCAGCACTTCACCGTCCAGAGTCACTTCATCGCTGTCGCTGACTTTGGCAGAGGCACTTTTGGGTTTACTGCCATTCACCAGCACGCGGCCGGATTTAACGGCCTTGGTGGCCAGTGAACGGGTCAGATCTGTGGTGTCGGCGAGAAATTTGTCCAGACGCATTGGGGTCTCCTGTGGCAGGCTGTGATTCTAGAGGCAGGCGAGCAGGAGTCAACTGACACTGCAGAAGAGACAGGCGGCGTTATGGTCTCATGCTGAGGTGGTATTTTGCGCGGGTCAGGAGATTTGTCACCGAACTGTCTGCGGATTGCAATATGCGTTTGCCAGCTTGGTTGTGCCGGCACGGTGCCGGTATTAAAGCAGGTCGCCCGCAGACGGCTCAGTGCCGTTTTTGCAGACCATTCAATGGAAGAACGCATTACCCGGAGGAAAACATGAAAAAACCGCTGACCCGATTGTTTACCACGCTGCTGCTGACGGCAGCAGGTACCGCGGCCTGTGCCGGATTCAATCCGCAAAATGAGTCTCAGACGTATCAAAAGGCTGACCGGCACGCCGACCAATATTACAACCAGCACTCAAGCCATGGCTGGCACCAGGGTTATGGGCACGAGGAGAATGGCAAAGACCGTGGGCGATGGGACCATGGCCGACAAAAAGCTGTGGGTATTGAACTGGGGCCGCGTCCGCAGTTTCTGGTCAATGATATGGATGAAGGTCCGTTAAAACAGCGGCTGAGCAGATGCGAAAACAAACCTCAGAAACGCAGCACTTTCTCCATCGGTCACCGCGGCGCGCCACTGATGTTTCCTGAGCACACCCGCGAAGGCTATATTGCCGCCGCCAAAATGGGGGCGGGAATCGTCGAGTGTGATGTCACCTTTACCAAAGACGAGGAACTGGTGTGCCGTCATTCTCAATGCGATCTGCATACCACCACCAATATTCTGGCCACGCCGCTGGCGGCCAAGTGCAGCGTTCCACCGCAGTTCAGTGTCGATGGTGAATTAACCAATGCGTCTGATATCCGCTGCTGTACATCGGATATCACTCTGGCGGAATTCAAAACCCTGCAGGGCAAAATGGATGCGGCGGACACCAGTGCGACGACGATTGAAGGCTATATGAATGCTACGGCGGATTACCGTACCGACCTCTATGCCACCCGTGGCACCCTGATGAGCCATAAAGAAAGTATTGAGCTGTTTAACCAATTGGGCGTGAATTTCACACCGGAGTTAAAGTCTCCGCAGGTCGTTATGCCATTTAATGGCCACTACAGTCAGCAGGATTATGCTCAGCAGATGATTGATGAATACCGTGAGGCAGGCATTCATCCATCCCGGGTGTGGGCGCAGTCATTTAATTACGATGACATTTTATATTGGGTAAATAATGAACCGGCATTTGGCCGTCAGGCAGCTTATCTGTTGCAGGATGGTCTTGAAAGCACAACGCTGGCGGATATGAATCAGTGGTATCAGCAGGGCGTCAGGGTGATCGCTCCGGCCACCTTTATGCTGGTAGATGTTGATGCCTATGGGCAGATGGTCGCTTCAGACTATGCGCTTAACGCCCGCGCTGCAGGCCTGAAAATGATTGCCTGGACGCTGGAACGTTCCGGCCCGCTGACGCAGGGTGGAGGCTGGTATTATCAGACCGTTAATGGTCTGACCGGTGGTCGGAATATCATCAATAATGATGGCGATATGTACACTCTGATCGATGTGTTGGCTCAGGATGTCGGAGTCATTGGCATATTCTCCGACTGGCCGGCAACGGTTACGTATTACGCTAATTGCATTTAAAAATAATTCTCATTATTTTTTAAATGGCCGCCATATCGGCGGCCGACTCTTTATTTGCTATCAGGTTCCTTTATTACATACAGGAACCCTCTTGTATATTTCAGGCACTGATATGTTATACAGAATTCATTGTTGTTTTTTTCGCAGGGAATACGCTCAACGGAGAAATGCAAAGTACTGAAAAGATGCTCGAATCGCTTTGTGCAAGTGGTATATGGTTATCAATAGTCTCTAATCGTGGCTGAAACTGTCTGTTTCTTCTGCCTGTCATCCGTAAAATTACCTTTCTCTCCTCGTCGTTTCTACTTATCCCTATTTTGAAAATGTCCATTGCACAGCAATGATAAAAATTTTTGATAATTTACCTTCTGTCTTCAGGGTTAATTTCAGCGGCTGAAGCAGGCAATACCTTATTAAGGATGTTGGGTCCCACCGTGTACAGACTTGTACCTCACGTCCTGCTCCATACACAGTCCTTCATTATTTGTCTGCCCAATACCGGTCGCCCGGTTATTTTCTCCGAAGCTGGCACTGACGTTATTCGCCAGAAATATTTAACCGGCCTGTGAATGCCGGTATGCCGTGATAAAAAAGGTGATTATGAAAGAGATCAAAAATGAACAACGCCGTCAGCTGCTGAAAGGCAGTCTGCTCGCCGTTTCTGCGACCGCTCTGGTTTCCGGGCGGGTAATTGCATCGGATGTCCGTCCGGAAGCCCCGACCCTCGCCAGCTACAAACCGGTCTTTTTTAAAGAAGATGAATGGCGCTTTATCCTGGCCGCCTGTGACCGTCTGATTCCGGCTGATGAAACCGGATCCGGTGCGCTTGATACCAACGTTCCTGTGTTTATTGACCTGCAGATGGACGGTGATTTCGGTAATGCAGTGGACTGGTATATGAAACCACCGTTTATCGAAACCGTTCCTGAGCTGGGCTACCAGTCGCCGCTGACACCAGCGCAGACTTATCGTCTGGGCATTGCCGCGACGGACAAATACTGCCAGTCTGCACACGGTAAATTATTCCGTGATCTGACCCCTGAACAGCAGGACGAGGTGCTGACTAAGCTGGAAAAAGGCAATGTTCCTGCTGACGACGTCAGTACGGCGCAGTTTTTTTCTTTCCTCCTGCAGAACACCAAAGAAGGCTTTTTCGCTGACCCGATCCACGGCGGTAACCGTCGCATGGAAAGCTGGAAAATGATCGGCTTCCCAGGTGCCCGCGCCTCTTTCAAAGAGTGGGTGGATCAGAACGATGTGGCTTATCCGTTAGGCCCGGTCAGTATCAGTGGAGAAAGGGGATAATTTATGTCCAGAACAGAAAAACCTGTTGATGTTGTTCTGGTTGGCTTTGGCTGGACCAGTTCAGTAATGGCGATGGAACTCGCTAAAGAAGGGCTTGAAGTCCTGGTACTTGAACGTGGTAAAGACCGCGATACCGTGCCGGACTTTGCTTACCCTAAAATGGCTGACGAGCTGACTTACGGTGTACGCTACAAACTGATGTCACGTCCTGCAGACAATACCGTGACAGTGCGTCATAACAGTAAACAGACCGCTGTACCTTATCGCCATCTGGGCTCGTTTTTACCGGGTGATGGTGTTGGTGGTGCCGGTTCTCACTGGAATGGTCACTCCTGGCGTCCACAGGCACAGGAACTGCGTCTGCGCAGTTATGTGGAAGAAAACTTCGGTAAAAAAATCATTCCGGATGACATGACCATCCAGGATTTCGGTGTCAGCTACGACGACCTTGAACCACATTTTGATTTCTTCGAAAAAATTATGGGTGTATCCGGTAAAGCCGGTAACCTGAACGGTGAAATTCAGAAGGGCGGTAACCCATTTGAAGCGCCGCGTAAAAGTGAGTACCCACTGCCACCTCTGGGCCGTACATTAAACGACAATATGTTTACTGAAGCGGCAGAGAAAATGGGTCTGAATCCATTCCCGATGCCTGCGGCAAACGCTTCAGAAGCTTATACCAATCCATACGGAATGCAGCTTGCTCCATGTAACTTCTGTGGCTTCTGTGAACGCTATGGCTGTATTAACTATTCCAAAGCGTCACCACATACCTGTGTAAACGGTGCACTGAAACGTAAAAGCAACTTCAGCTACCGTACTGAATGTGACGTTCTGAAAGTGGAACTGGACAGCGAAGGCAAAGTGGCCACTGGTGTTACTTATTTTGATAAGAAAGCCGGTGAAAAAGTCTTCCAGCCAGCCAAACTGGTGATTCTGGGTGCTTATGCCTACCACAATGTGCGTCTGATGCTGTTGTCCGGTATTGGCAAACCATACGATCCGGAATCCAACACAGGTACGGTTGGCCATAACTATGCTTACCAGATGACTGGCGGTAATACGCTGTTCTTCAAAGACAAAGAATTAAATCCTTTCGTTGGTACCGGTGCTAATTCAACCAGTGCGCTGGATTACGGTATTGAACAGATCGACTTCGCTAAAGAAGGCTTTATTGGTGGCTCGGT
>NZ_DJIO01000024.1:0-12467 GCF_002433655.1 Thalassolituus sp. UBA6592
AGGGTGGGCTCCGCCCACCATGGATGGTGGAAGTGACTGAAATACAGGAGTTAAGCTTCAGTTCCGCCCACCAATGATTTATCAGATAGCAGCAGGCCGCCCACTAACTCCCGCTGGCCTGCTTTCGGTGCCGCTGGCAGGCGGAATTCACGGCATCGCGTATCAGTTGTGCCAGATATTGCACATGCGGTGCGGCGGATTTTCCGTCACGCAATACCATGTACACATCGACAATTCTTTCCGCTCCCTGCTCAAGCGGCAGAGGTTTTAACTGCCCGCTTTCCAGCTCGCGCAGGATATTAAATTCCGGATACCAGGCGAAGCCCAGCCCGGATGTGGCACAGTGCAGCGAGGTGGCCATGGTGCTGACTGTCCAGCGTTTCTGCGCGTCGAGCCAGCCGGCATCCTGGGGTTGTGAACCGGAATCACGGATCACGATCTGGCGTTCACTCATCAGGTCGTCATAGCTTAACGGGCGCTGTAACTGATGCAGTGCATGCTGGGGATGCGCCACCGCGACGAATTTTACCGGCATTAAAAGATCACCCATAAAACGTGCGGATTCATTGGCGATAATGGCCAGCTCTACTTTGTCTTTTTTCAGTGCTTCGCTGGTCCCACTGAGCGCAGTTTCATGCAGTTCTACGCGGATAAACGGGTACTTCTCTGCATACGCCTGCAATACGCCGCTGAGGATTGGCACCGGGAAAATAATCTCCATCGCCAGATGAATGGTAGAGCCGCTGCCAGCCTGATAATTGCCGGCAATGCCTTCAGCATAGCGGGCTTTTTCCAGCAGGTTTTTCGCCTGATTGTAGAGTGCCTCACCGGCGGTGGTGAGCACTGCACGGCGTCCTTCAATGCGGAAAATAGCGACGCCTAAGCGCTCTTCCATCTTCGACATCGAGTAGCTGATGGCGGACTGGCTCTTGTTCATCAGTTCTGCTGCGCGGGCATAGCTGCCTGCTTCAACCACAGCAACAAGCGTCTGCCATTGTTCCAGTGTGATCTTCATTGCTAATCCTGTGGTCTGTCAGTGATGGGTCAGTATTTTAGATAGATATGTTCGGTTTTTTTGTATTTAACGCGCACGATTTATTGGCCAGAATGGTCGCATCAAATTCAGTGACTCTATTTTCGGAGAAAATAATGGCAACTCTTCTTTATGTAAAAAGCAGCATTTTCGGTGATGGCGGTCAGTCCAGCCAACTGTCTGAAAAATTCATCGAAGGCTGGAAAGCCAAAAACGCCGGTGGCGAAGTGATCGTCCGTGATCTGTCTGCCAACGTACCTCCTTACCTGGATGGCAACGTGGTTGGCGCTCTGTTTACTCCTGCGGATCAGCTGAATGACGATCAGAAAGCCATCGTTGCTTACGCTGATGAGCTGCTGGCTGAAGTAAAAGAAGCAGACGAAATTCTGTTCACTGCACCGATGTACAACTTTGCTCTGCCAGCGCAGACCAAAACTTACCTGGATTACCTGTGCCGTGCGGGCGTTACCTTTAAGTACACTGACACTGGTGCAGTAGGCCTGCTGGACAGCAAACCTGTTTACGTTGTGACTACCCGTGGCGGTATCTACAAAGATACTCCGGCCGATACTCAGACACCTTTCCTGAAAATGATCTTCGGTTTTGTTGGTCTGTCTGACGTTCGCATGATTCACGCCGAAGGCCTGAACATGGGTGATGAAGCAAAAGAAGCCGGTGTCAAAGCCGCAGCGGACGAAATCGCCGCTCTGTTCTGATCCGCGTTTAATCAGTACGGCAAATTTCGGAAAGGCCCCGGCGTAATGGGTGATTCGCCGGGGCTTTTTTGTGCCCGGCGGACAGTGTGCCTCCGCCAGCTCATGCTGATTGGCAACAATCCTGCGCTGGCGCAAAGTTAGTGTTCAAACACGCCACACATCCGGGCAAAAGCGTATTACACTGGGTTATCTCAATAACCTGGAGTCTGTATGAGTAACAGCAACCCACTTGCATGGCTGGATAACCTGCCAGAAGCGTTTCAGGAATACCGCAACGGCCGCAAACTCGATGAAGTCGAATGTATTGTGCCGGACCTGAATGGTATGTCCCGTGGTAAAGCCATGCCAGTGAGCAAATTTTCGCCCGATAAGCCTATCTTCCTGCCGGTATCGATTTTCTATCAGACCATTACCGGTGAAGACGTCGAGATGGACATTGAAAACCAGTGGGCAGAATCCGATATGGAACTGCGTCCGGATATGTCGACGGCCATGGCGGTGCCCTGGGCGAAAGAAGCTACTCTGCAGATTATTCACGATCTCTACAACGCTGATGGCAGCGCCGTACGCGTGGCACCACGCAACGTGCTGAAGCGGGTGCTGGCGATGTACGCCGAACAGGGCTGGAAACCGGTAGCTGCACCCGAGCTGGAGTTTTATCTGATTCAGCCTAACGTTGATCCGAATGAGCCCATTGAACCGCCAGTCGGTCGTACCGGCCGTTCCGGTATGGCGCGCCAGTCGTACTCTATGTCGGCGGTGGACGAATACGGCCCGGTGATCGACACCATCTACGATTACGCCGAAGACGCCGGTCTGCACATCGACTCTGTGATTCAGGAAGACGGTGCCGGTCAGATTGAAATTAACCTGACCCACGGCGACCCGCTGTGGCTGGCCGATCAGGTGTTCTACTTTAAACGCATCATCAAAGAAGCGGCGCTGAATAACGGCATGTTCGCGACCTTTATGGCTAAGCCGATGCGTGATCAGCCGGGCAGTGCCATGCATATTCACCAGAGCGTGGTGGACATTAGTACCGGCAAGAATATCTTCTCTGACGAAAATGGCGATGCCACGGATCTGTTCCACTGGTTTATCGGCGGTTCACAGAAATACCTGCCTCAGGTCATGCCGTTCCTGGCACCTAACGTAAACTCTTATCGCCGTTTTGAATCGGATACCAATTCCAGTGCGCCAACCAATATGGCCTGGGGTTTTGATAACCGTTCCACGGGTCTGCGTGTACCCAATGCCGGTGCCCAGGACCGCCGTCTGGAAAACCGGGTGGTGGGCGTGGATACCAACCCGTATCTGGCGCTGGCTGCCAGCCTGATCTGTGGCTATCTGGGGATGGTGAATAAAATTGATCCGGCACCTGCTGTAGCCGGTGAACCGGATGACGAATTCGCTATTCCGACCACCTTTGATGAAGCCCTGCACCTGTTCGAGGATGCCGAAGAGATTTATCAGGCGCTGGGTCCTGAGTTCTGCGAACTTTATTCACAGGTGAAGCAGGAAGAACTGCATCAGTTCCATCGCGAGATTTCGCCGTGGGAGCGTGAGCACCTGCTGTTGAATGTGTAGTTCTGCGTAAATTAAAAAGCCCGCACGGCTTTTACTGTGCGGGCTTTTTTTATGCTCAAGGTAAGGAGTAAGGCAGTTAATTGTTGGGGCTGATAAATTTAAACGGCTTTGTCAGCACTTCATCAGCCAGAAAAAAGGTAAATGTCAGGTCAGCAGATGATTGCTGTTCAGACAGCGCACACACCCGGTAACTCAGCCACTGTCCCTGCTGTTGCTGCAGATTAATCGTATCCGCCCCAACCAGTTCAAAGGCGCTGCTCAGTTCTGTTTGAGCGGCACTGAGAGCAACGGACAGTGAATATTCCCCGGCGATAAAGCTTTCAGCTTTAATCTGCACATCGTTACAGACAGTATTGTCCGGCCGTTCGACATAGAGCTGGCCGCGCTCGCGGGCGACTTCGGCGATCAGTCCGGCGGAATGACTGAAGCCCCAGATCAGCACGCCAGTGCAGATGGCAAGAACAGTAAAATAAGAGAAGAGTTTTGCGCGCAATAACGGTGAGTGCTTGCCGCTGAGTTCATTTTCGGAGGCAAAACGGATCAGGCCGGTTGCTCTGCCTATTTTATTCATCACCTTATCGCAGGCGTCGATACAGGCGCCGCAGTCTATGCAGGCGAGCTGCAGGCCGTTGCGGATATCAATGCCCGCCGGACAAACCTGCACACACAGCGTGCAGTCTACGCAATCGCCGTTGCCTGTCAGTGTGGAGACAGCAGGGGAGGTTTGAGAGGGGGCTTGTGAGAGGGCTTGTGAGGGAGCCTGTTTAACATGGGCACTACGGGGCTCGCCCCGTACTCTGTCATAGCTGACGCTGCGGGTGTCAGCATCAAACATCACACTTTGAAAGCGCGCATAGGGGCAGGCATGCTGGCAGATTTTTTCCCGTACCAGTCCGGCATTTAAGTAGGTCAGCGCGGTCATGGTCAGTACCCAGGCCCAGATTGCGGTGATGAAATCCAGTTGTGCCAGACGTGTGACCAGTTCGTGGGCGGGGATAAAATAGCCGGTGAATGTTATTGCGGTCGCCAGTGCTACCAGCAGCCACAACAGGTGTTTGCTGATGCGGCGCAGCCAGAATGCAACGCCATTGGCTGTCAGTCCTTTCGCCTCCTGTTTACGTCTGTGTGAGGCGCTGCCTTCCGTCCAGTCTTCAATCCGAATAAATATCCAGCTCCAGATACTCTGTGGGCAGGCGAAGCCACACCATATCCGGCCGTAAGCCACCGCAGTAAAAAACAGCAGCACAGCAGCGGTGATTAACAGCCCGGCTAATAATGGCAGGTCGTACCAGCTTAACTGCAATGGCCCGAGAAAAATCCGCCGCTCAGCAAAAGAAAACAGCACCAGTGGATGCTCATCCCAGCGCAGCCAGACGGTAATAAAAAACAGCCCGATCAAAGGCCAGCTGATTGCGCGGCGCAGATTCTGATAAAAGCCACGGGTCAGGCGCACGTAAAATTTGCCGTTCACCTGAGCATGTCCCGTCACTATGGTGGCGTTGGTTTGTGGGGGATTTGCTGGGTCCAGCTGAATGACCGGAATAGGCTGCATGGTAAACCTCGGCTAAGAGAATGACCGGCGCAGCCTAAGGTGTTTTAACTGAACAGATAAGGCCTAAAAAAATCAAAATGAATAGGTACAGATTATTCAGATCAGCGTCTGACAGTGCTGTCAGCTGGCTCTCTGTTGCAGCAGCTGGCCAAGATCTGTCAGTGCCTGCCGGCGTGCCTGTGTCCAGGGGTGCGCAAAGCTGATCCGCAGACAATGAGTGAAGCGACCGGAAGAGGAGAACAGCGGCCCGGGGGTAATCACAATGCCCATGTCCCGTGCCGGGCCATAAAGCTGCATCAGATCGCGGTCCCCAGGCAACTCTGCCCAAAGGGCGATGCCGCCACGGGGGAGGGTGACATTTACCGCAACGGGCCACTGCTGCAGCAATTCAGGCAGTTGGTCGCGCTGCTGTTGCAGAGTCAGGCGCAGGCGGCGCAGATGCGCGGCATAACCGCCATCCTGCATAAAATCGGCAACGCCCTGCTGTACGGCGCGGCTGCTGGCCAGCTGGGTGACCAGTTTCAGCTGCACAATACGTTCGTGCCAGCGGGCGCCGGATATCCAGCCAAGGCGCAGATCGCGCGACAGAGTTTTGGAGAAAGAGGAACAAAGAATCACCCGCTGATGCTGGTCCATGGCTTTGAGTGGCGCTGGCACGCTGGTGAAGCCGGTATCGGCGTAAATATCGTCTTCGATAATGGCCAGATCATGGTACTCAGCCAATGCCAGCAGGCGCTGGCCACTGCTTTGCGGCATCAGTGCGCCAGTGGGTGTGGCAAAAGCAGGCGATACGATGCAGGCTCTTACCCGCCAGCGCTGCAGAACTTCTTCCAGAGCATCCATGTCCATGCCGCTGACCACAGAAGAAGGGACTTCCACTACCTTCAGGCCCAGCTGTTCCAGCAATTGCAGTGCGCCGTAAAACCCCGGCGTTTCCACCGCCACCACATCACCGGGCTGACAACAGGCCATCAGCGCCAGGAACAGAGCATTCTGGCAACCGGCGGTGATGCACAGATCATCGGCGGTTACCGGCCAGCCGCGACGGGCCTGATGCTGGGCAATCTGCTGGCGCAACGTAGGGTCCCCGGCAGGTTGATCATAGTACTGATGATGCTGACCACGCTGGCGGCGCAAAGCTCTGCCAATGGCGCGGTTTAATGCGGTAATCCCGGTTGGTGGTTGCTCACTGTCACTCTCCGGCAGGATATCGAAGGCTGCACTGCGGCGCATGATATCGCGGAAAACATCGCTGACGCTCACCGGACGCGGCGCTTGCAGTGGGTGGGCAGCAGCCTCGTCGTTGTGTGTATTGCGGGCTGTTACGTAGTAGCCGGATTTGGCTTTTGCCTGCAGTAGTCCCTGGGCTTCCAGCCGTTGCAATGCGTGCTGCACCGTGGCTTTTGATAGCTGATGTTGCTGACACAGAGCGCGCACCGAAGGCAGGCGTTCTCCGCTTTGCCAGCGGCCTTCTTCAATGCCTTTTAACAGCCAGTTTTCCAACGCATGATAGCGGTATGCCGTTTCCATAATGAAATCTGTATTGGTTCAGTGTCGGTTTTATAGCACTGATAGGTACAGAAGCAGAAGTGATTGGATTTCAGGGGGTGACATCTGCGTTGTCAGAGTGTAGGGTTTGTGTATTACATAGTGATATACATTGTATATCGCTCATTGAGCGTGCCTTTTAATGATCGGGCCTTTTAGTGATAAGGCCTTTGGTCATTTGTTCTGAGGTTCTACCGGAGCTGGCACTGGGCGTTTGTGGGCGTTTGTGGCTGTTTGTGAGTGCTTAAGAAATGGCAAAAAATAAGTCAGCAGATACTCCCGCTGAACAGGTACCGCCAGTTAGTGACAGTGCTGAAAAAAGCAGCAGGAAGAGCAGTAAAAAAACGGGCAAAAAGAACGACGCCCAACTGCTGATCCGGATTAACGGTGAGGAGCGCGATGCGTTTCTCGCGTTATGTGAAGAATTGGATACCAGTGCTGCGCGGGAAGTGCGGCGCTTTATCCGCAGTTTTATCCGTGAACATCAGTCTTCTGATGTCTGATCCCGGGGAAATGCCGGTGTTTCGCAGCCGTGCATCGCAGTACCCCTCAATGCAATGCTTTAATGCGATGGAAGGAGCATATTATGTCCAAGAAAAAAGAATCCAAAAAAGTAGTAAGCCTGAAAAAGCTGATCAAAGCCCGTAAGGCCAAGATCGATAAGCACGAAAGCAAGCTGAAAAAGCTGAAGAAAAAACTGAAAAAAGCCGCCTGATTACCTTCGGCTGGCATAAAGAAAACGGCTCCCGGTATGAGAATACCCGGAGCCGTTTTTTATTTGCTGAGCAATCTTTTATTTGACTGGCAATCCCGGAAACGGTGACGGAAATTCGCTGCGGCGCAGGAATACCTGCTCCAGTTGCTTAATATTCTGCTGTACGTATTCAATAAACGCGCGCATCGCCGGGGTCGGATGCTTGGCCTGAGGATAGACTACACACCAGCTGCGGCGCAGTGGAAAGCCCGGTATATCGAGCACTTTTAAATGGCCCAGCTGCAGCTCCGGCAGAATACTCAGACGCGGCAGCACCGCCACGCCAAGCCCGGCCATCACCGCGTGTTTTACTGCATCGTTGGAGCCGATTTCCATACTGGCTCTGACTTTCAGGCGTTGCTGCTGACAGTGCATTTCCAGCGCCAGGCGGCTGCCTGATCCGGGTTCCCGCATCAGCAGATTGGCATCAAGAAATTCCTGCGCGGTTAAGTCTGTGCGCTGTAACAGCGGATGTCCCGGCGGCACCACAGGCACCAGATGGTTATCAAGGAAGGGCAGTGATGACAGCGGCTTTTCTGTTGGCACCATGCCCATAATCACCAGATCGTCGCTGTTGTCATTGAGACGCTGAATGGCCGCGGCACGGTTCACCACGCGCACTGTGATGCTGACGTGAGGGTACAGGTCGAGAAAGGCGCGCAGCAGATAAGGCACAACATATTGTGCGGTATTCACCGCCACCAGTCTCAGTTCGCCGGCGACATTGCCCTGCATGGCGGCCAGATCGGTCTGCAGGTCTTTCATCTCGGTAAAGATGTTGTCGATACTGAGGATCAGGCGCTCCCCGGCGGCGGTACAGAACAGTCGCCGCCCGACGTATTCAAATAATGGCTGATTCACCGCCTGCTCCAGCTGACGGATCTGGCTGCTCACCGCAGGCTGGGTAAGGCCCAGCAGCTCTCCCGCCTTGCTGTAACTCTGTTCCTGATAGACCGCCTTAAACACCTGCAGCTGGCGGAATGTCATCCGGCTGACTAGTTTTTGTACTGACAACGGCATGGCTATTAATGCTCTTTTGCTGATTTCGGCTGATGTATAAGTAATACCTTATAGATAACGAAAAAAATATCAATTTCAGCTTATTGGGCCGGAGGGCTAGGATAAAAATCATCCTGAAACACAGGGAAGGAGAGTTTTATGTTAAAGAAAGTTCTGATTGCCAACCGCGGTGAGATTGCCGTCCGCATCGTGCGCGCCTGCGCCGAGATGGGCATCCGCTCGGTGGCGATTTACACCGAACCGGATCGCTACGCCCTGCATGTGAAGCGCGCTGATGAAGCCTACTCTCTGGGGGAAGATCCTCTGGTGGGCTACCTTGATCCACTGCGCATCGTTAACCTGGCGTTGGAGACTGGCTGTGATGCCATTCATCCGGGTTACGGCTTCCTGTCTGAAAACGCTGAATTCGCCCGTATCTGTGAACAGAAAGGCGTTACCTTCATCGGCCCGAAAGCCGACGTTATCCACAAAATGGGTGATAAGACTCAGGCCCGTGACACCATGCGTGCCGCAGGTGTGCCGATCACTCCTGGTTCTGAAGGCAACCTGTCCGGTCTGGATGAAGCCATTCAGCTGGCCAGCGAGATTGGTTATCCGATCATGATCAAGGCGACTTCCGGTGGTGGTGGTCGTGGTATCCGCCGCTGTGACAGCGAGCAGGAATTAAAACAGCAGTATCCCCGTGTTATTTCAGAAGCCACCAAAGCTTTCGGTTCAGCCGAAGTCTTTATGGAAAAATGCATCGTTAACCCGCGCCATATCGAAGTTCAGGTGCTGGCTGACAGCAAAGGCAACGTGGTGCATTTATACGAGCGCGACTGCTCTATTCAGCGCCGTAACCAAAAGTTGATCGAAATTGCGCCTAGCCCGCAGTTAACACCGGAACAGCGTGACTATATTGGTGGTCTGGCGGTAAAAGCTGCGGCAGCCGTCGGTTATGAAAACGCTGGTACCGTGGAATTCCTGCTCACCGGCAACGAAGTGTATTTCATGGAAATGAACACCCGGGTACAGGTAGAGCACACCATTACCGAACAGATCACGGGTGTGGATATCGTGCGTGAACAGCTGCGTATTGCCGCTGGCCTGGAGCTGAGCTATCGCCAGGAAGATATTTCTTACCGCGGTTTTGCCATGCAGTTCCGTATCAATGCCGAAGATCCGAAGAACGACTTCCTGCCGAGCTTTGGCCGCATTTCCCATTACTACGCGCCAGGTGGTCCGGGCGTGCGGGTGGATACTGCGATTTATACCGGTTATGAAATTCCGCCATATTACGACTCCATGTGTCTCAAGCTGGTGGTCTGGGCGCTGACCTGGGAAGAAGTGGTCGCCCGCGGTACCCGTGCACTGGATGACATGCGTCTGCACGGTATTAAAACCACCGCCAACTATTACAAACAGATTCTGCAGCACGCCGATTTCCGTTCCGGCAGTTTTAACACCAGCTTTGTACCGGAGCATCCGGAACTGCTGCAGTATTCAGACAAAAAACACCCAAGCGAAATTGCCCTGGCCCTGGCGGCCGCCATTGCCGCTCATGCTGGCATTTAATCGGCAGGTAAAAGGAAAAAGATTATGAGCAAGAAAATTGAAATTACCGACGTTGTTCTGCGCGATGCCCATCAGTCTCTGATCGCTACCCGCATGCGTACCGAAGATATGCTGCCGATCTGTGACAAACTGGATCAGGTAGGTTACTGGTCACTGGAAGTATGGGGCGGCGCGACCTTTGATGCCTGTGTGCGTTTTCTGAAAGAAGACCCATGGGAGCGTCTGCGTCAGCTGAAAGCCGCTCTGCCAAAAACTCCACTGCAAATGCTGCTGCGTGGCCAGAACCTGCTGGGTTACCGCCACTATGCCGACGATGTGGTTGAAGCTTTTGTGCAGAAAGCCGCCGATAACGGCATTGATGTGTTCCGTGTTTTTGATGCACTGAATGACGTGCGTAACCTGGAAACCGCCATGAAGGCCGTGAAGAAAGCCGGTAAGCACGCTCAGGGCACTATCTGTTATACAACCAGCCCGGTGCATACCCCAGAGCTGTTTGTGAAACAGGCTCACGCTATGGTGGAAATGGGCGCAGATTCTATTGCCATTAAAGACATGGCCGGTCTGTTAACACCCTATGCCACGTACGATCTGGTTAAGGCATTAAAAGCCGAAGTGTCTGTGCCTGTGGTGGTACACAGTCACTCCACTGCCGGTCTGGCGCCACTGTGTCAGCTGAAGGCCATTGAGGCCGGAGCCGACCGTATCGATACAGCGATTTCCTCCTTCGCCAGTGGTACCAGCCACCCGGCGACTGAAGCTCAGGTAGCAGCCTTAAAAGGCACCGAATACGATACCGGTCTGGATCTGGAACTGCTGGGTGAAATTGCGGATTACTTCCGTGAAGTGCGCAAAAAATATCATCAGTTTGAAAGCGAATTTACCCGCGAAGATGTGTCTGTGCAGATTAACCAGGTACCGGGCGGCATGATGTCCAACCTGGCTAACCAGCTGAAAGAACAGAACGCGCTGGATAAAATCCGCGACGTGTTTGCGGAAATTCCACGGGTACGTAAAGACCTGGGTTACCCTCCGCTGGTTACTCCAACGTCACAGATTGTTGGCACCCAGGCGGTGTACAACGTGCTGGCGGGTGAGCGTTATAAAACCATCACCAACGAAGTAAAACGTTACCTGCAGGGTGGCTATGGTGCAGCACCGGCGGAAGTCGATGCTCAGCTGCAGAAAAAAGCCATTGGTAATGAGAGCGTGGATGTTGGTCGTCCGGCTGATCTGCTGAAACCAGAGCTGAATAAACTGCGTGCGGATATCGGTGATCTGGCAGAAAGCGAAGAAGATGTACTGACCTTTGCTATGTTCCCGGATCTGGGTCGTGAGTTCCTGCAACAGCGTAAAGATGGAACACTCAAACCTGAAGAACTGCTGCCACCGGAAGCTGCTGGTGGTGGTAAACTCAGCGCGGCTGCGTCGGAATTCAAAATCGACGTGCACGGTGAGACTTACGAAATTGCAGTAACCGGTGTGGGTGATTTTGGTGCCGGTAAACGCAAGCTCTACATCTCGATGGATGGTATTCCGGAAGAGGTAGTATTTGAGCCAATGAACGAATTCGTTGCCGAAGGTGGCAGCGGACGTAAACGCGCCAGCGAACCGGGCCATGTGACCACCACCATGCCAGGTAACGTTGTTGATGTACTGGTTAAAGAAGGCGATACAGTAGAAGCCGGTCAGGCGGTACTGATTGCTGAAGCCATGAAAATGGAAACCGAAGTACACGCCAACGTCGCCGGTACGGTAAAAGCGGTTTACGTCAGTAAAGGTGATCGCGTAACGCCGGGAGAAATCCTGATCGAAATCGCCTGATCCTGAATTCGCCCGGATACTTGTGAACGCACGACACAGGTGTTCGGGCAAAATGACCATACTTAACACGCAAGCAATCCCGTATTCTTACGTCAACCATAGCGAGGACCTGTTTTGGAAAAGATCGTCAAAGGCGTTCTCAACTTCCGTAAGAACGTATACCCAAAAAACAAAGACCTGTTCGGCTCTCTGGCAACCGGTCAGAGCCCGGAAATTCTGTTTATTACCTGTTCCGACTCCCGTGTCGACCCGAACCTGGTAACCGGCTCGGCACCGGGGGATCTGTTCATCTGCCGTAACGCCGGTAACATTGTGCCACCGCACAGCAACGAAACCGGTGGTATGACGGCCTCTATCGAGTACGCTGTAGCGGTACTGGGTGTGCGTCATATTATTATCTGCGGCCACACCGACTGTGGCGCCGTAACTGGTGCTCTGGATGTCGACAACATCAATGGCCTGCCACACGTAAAAGAATGGTTAGGCCACTGCCGTTCAGCCATTGAAATTGTGCGTGAGCGCAATGGTATTGCTTCTGGTCAGAAGGTTGGCCATGAGCACCTGAACGAAGCCATCGAAGAAAACGTTCTGCAGCAGGTACAGCATATCCGTACGCACCCTGCGGTAGCAGCACGTCTGGCGACCGGTAAAGTACATCTGCATGGCTGGATTTACGATATCAAGACCGGCAGCATCCGCTGCTGCGATCATAATCAGAGTTCATTTAACGACTTTGATGTGCAGTACGCTGAGGAGATTAAAGGGCTCGAATAAGCCCTTTTGTCTGTCGCTTTCTCCTGTGCCTGGTCGTTCATTGACGCTGGCGCAGGGAAAGTTATTAATCTGGAATGGGTTTATTTGTAGTAGTTCAGACCCAATCTG
>NZ_DJIO01000004.1:0-12534 GCF_002433655.1 Thalassolituus sp. UBA6592
ATCATCGTTCATTTCGGCGCTCCAGAGGCGAATTTCAGGCCTCCGCCATGCCACTTTCCAAAGAAACTCATTTGCTGAAATTTGTGCAGAGACATGGAATTCATATTTATTGTGAATCCAGAAGAGAAGACAGGCAACGAGGTTGCCACATACAGCCTCTATAAGTTCATCAAAGAAGACGTGAAGCCGGCTCTGTTTTTTACTGCAGTGATCAGTCAGGTTAGTATGGAGAGGTTTTTATGCCTGATGATCCTTTGTGTTGTCCTGATGGAGGTTGAATGATGTTACGCCGTTTATGTGCCTGTGCTGCACTGAGTATTAGTCTGCTGTTGGCTGGTTGTACCGGGATGCCGGAGAAAGTGGAGCCTGTGCAGGGCTTTGAGCTGAACCGCTATCTGGGCACCTGGTATGAAATCGCCCGCCTGGATCATTCTTTTGAGAGCGGCTTAACCGATGTTACGGCGACGTATACCCTGCGCGATGACGGCGGGGTAAAGGTGATTAACCGTGGCTATAACCCGGAAACCGGCGAATGGAAGGAAGCAGAGGGCAAAGCGTATTTTGTTGAGGAGCCGGACATGGGGTATCTCAAAGTGTCTTTCTTTGGCCCTTTTTATGGTGCTTATGTCATCGCGGATCTGGATAAGGATGGCTACCAGTATTCTTTGGTGAGTGGGCCGGATACTTCCTACCTGTGGATTCTGTCGCGCAAACCTTATCTGGAAGTGTCGACAACTCAGTATCTGGAAGAAAAAGCGCAGTTTCTTGGTTTCGACAGTGAGTCGCTGATCTGGGTGGATCAGCAGCAGAATATGCCGAAGCCGGTAGTGGAAGAGCTTAAGCCGGTAACGGAATCCTCGGGCTCCGCTCAGATCCAATGAGCGGAGATTCTGTGAGGTCACATTTGATGAGCAGTCAATCTTGAATAATGTCAGTGGTCGTCAGTGTCCGTTATGTGGCGCTGACAACGGCTGCGCGGTCAGCGCCGGCAAAGACCCGGCATCCTGCTGGTGTTTTGCTGCCGATGTGGTTATTCCGGCTTCTGCGCGCACTGCTGTCGCTGCAGACCGGCAACCCGGCCAGGAAGATGCGTCCTGTATCTGCCAGCATTGTGCCCGCCGTTATAAGCTCCGGGACGCGGAGCATTCTGAGCAGCATTCCGACCTGGAACCTGAACAGGAGCCCGAACAACATCCCGAGCAGAAAGGGTAGTGCAGCCCATGATGGAATATCTGCCGGATATCAGTCCCGTTGCCTTTGCCATTCTGCTGCTGTGCAGCTTGCTCGGCTCTTTATTGTCGGCCAGCGCAGGCATTGGTGGTGGCAGTTTTTTAATTGCTGTGATGGCCTCTCTGGTGCCGCCAGCAGCGCTGATTCCTCTGCACGGGCTGGTACAGCTCGGCTCCAATGCGTCCAGAGCTTATCTGACCCGGGAGCACACACAGTGGCGTAAGATCGCTTTCTTTGCGCTGGGGGCTTTGCTGGCCGCCACGCTGGCGGGGTTGCTGCTGGGGATGCTGGACCCACATTATATTCCACCGCTGGTCGGCGTATTTATTCTTTGGCTGAGCTGGGGAAAAATGCCGGATATTGGCCTTGGCAGTCATCCTGTGGGGTTATTCTTCGGCGGATTACTGACCACGCTGGGTACCATGCTGGTGGGGGCGACCGGCCCGTTAGTTGCCGCCTGGCTTGGGCGTTCCGGTATCGGCCGCTGGCAATACACCGCTAATTTCTCTGCCAGCATGACCATTCAGCATACCGTTAAAGTGCTGGCTTTTGGCCTTGCGGGCTTTGTATATCGTGACTGGTTAGTGTTACTGGTACTGATGATCTTGTGTGGCTATATCGGCACCCGGGTCGGGCTGCGGCTGTTGGGTAAAATCCCTGAACACAAATTCCGCATTGCTTTTAAGTGGGTGCTGACGCTGTTGGCATTGCGCCTGATCTGGCAGTGGCTGATAACGACTTCATGGTTCGCCTGACGTCGTACACACAGGTATATTATTTCACCTGTTTTCTATTACCACAGCTCACCGAATTGCTCGCGGTGGCACAGGTACAGACGCAGATCAAATTCCAGCTGATGGTAATCCGGCTCCATATAACAGCAGAGTTTATAAAAGGCTTTGTTGTGGTCTTTCTCACGCAGGTGCGCCAGTTCATGCACCAGAATCATTTTTAATAACGGCTCTGGCACTTTGCGGAACAGGGATGAAATACGTATTTCATTTTTGCTTTTCAGTTTATTGCCCTGCACCCGGGAAGCATAAGTATGCAAACCCAGTGCATTATTGATGATGTGAATTTTGTCGTCGTAAATGACTTTGCTGATGGGAGAAGACGAGCGCATGTGTTCGTTTTTCAGCGCCTGGGCGTAATTATACAGTGCCTTTTCTGAAGGCAGACTGTGCGCCAGCGGATACTTTTTCAGTAACAGTGCCTCAGTTTTACCCTGATCCAGCAGAGCTTTGGCCTGTAGCTGTAACTGCGGGCTGTAGCTGCCAAGATATTTCAAAACCGGTGACTTACCTGCTGGTGGGTTACCCGCCGGAAACTGAACAGCGGCAGGTCTATCAGCAGGTGCGCTGCTACCTGAACGGTCAGCTGCCTTGCTGGTTGTCGTTGCGGGTACTGTTTTATAAGTTTTTGTAGCAGTCCTGCTGCTGTTCTTTCTTCTCATCGTCACACTGCAATCCGCGGCTGAAATTTTTTGGTTGCCGGCGTCATTTTCACCCTTCGGGGTGAAGAATGCACGCCGTGGCTTTGGTTTACTGGCCCGGTAGCCAAACAAACGGATTTTTATTATGTCTTTTAAACAAAATACCCTCTCCGCAGCCATGATGGTTGGCGGTTTCTCTCTTCTGTTGACCGCCTGTGGTGGTGGTTCTTCCTCCAGCAGCAATGATGACCCGAATCTGCCGGACGAGCCGACCGCTCTGGATGTCTATACCGATACCAGCTGGAGTGCCGGTGTTGATGAGCTGGTGGGGCTGACCTACCCTCAAGGTGCTGATAATGGCCCGCTGATCGCACTCAAGCGTACTGACAATGGTGATGACAGCTTCAGTCACACGTTAATGCTGGCCGATGCTGACAGCAAAGAATTTACCGATACCGGTATCAGCCTGGAGCGTAGCTACTACCGTGATGTGCTGGCTGTGCCGGTCAGCGTTACCGTAAACGGTGAAGAAATCGACACCGTTGTGGTAGCAACCTGTGGTTACGATGAGCCGGGTATTCCTGATGGGGCTGAGCCTTCAGGTTTTGGCCCGTCAATGAGTGCAGCAGCAGAAGCGCTGTTCTTCGCGACCCTCGAATTCTATGTGCCAGGCACTGACATCGCAGGGAGTGTGAATATCACTGATGATGTTTCATTGTTCAGCTGTGCTTCGCTCGGTGGTCTGACGATTACCGATACCGCCGATAAGGGCTTAACTGTATATGAAGTGGATTTCCTGGTATCCGGTTTCGGCAATGGCGGCAACGGCTATGTCTTTGGTGCCGGATTCGATTTTGATTATGCTGCCGGCGAAATTACAGCTGCGGGTGCATCCATACTGGATACTCTGCAGACCACAGGGGCTTTAGAACGGAATGGCGATGGTGATCCGCTGATTGCGGTTAATATGGAAGGTGACACCGCTTTGATTGATAGTGAAGCCAATGATTTCGTTCTTGAAACAGCCGGTAACGTCTTTACCTCTGATACCGATAACGGCGCCGATATTCTTGACCTTGCCCGCGGCGGTAATGACTTATTTGCCGTATCTGCTGATGCAGGCCTGGCAGGCGGTGATTTCAGCGGCGAAGAATTTGTACTGGTAAGCGGTGGTGATTTCGAGCGTTGCGTTGATGCACTGGCTGTGAACGGTACAACCCTGTGGTGTCACGATTCAGCCGATGAGGGTAAATTGATTGAATTTACCGCGCCGGAAGTACCACAGACCCAAATTGTAGCTGCTGCAGAGCGTGCAGTGTCTGACCATTCATGGACTCAGATAAAAGCCGAACTGGAAGGTGCTGGAGCCGAAGTTGAAGTAAAATAAGCAAAAGGATTTGCCAGGCTGATTTCAGCCTTGGTCTCCATACCTGCCCGGCATTTGCCGGGCTTTTTTGTTTTTGAATCCAATTTTTTGTTTTTTGATTTCATTCTTATGACGGTAGAGGTGCTTTGGTTGCAGAATTAATATCCCTTTAAAATATCCTGTTAATAAGGGTGCTGCTGAGTGCGGGAGAAAACAGACAAACAGGTCAGAAAAATATTTGACCCACTTATCCGTATTTTCACCCTTCGGGGTGAAGAATGAAAAAAAGCCGTTCCATACACTGGACTCACTTATTGCTATGGAGGCTTTATGAAAACTCAATCCTATCTCGCTGTATTTGCAACCTGTCTGGCCCTGACCGCTTGCGGTGGTGGTTCTTCCGGTGGCTCATCTGATAACGACCAGCCGGATAACACCGGTGGTGACAATACTGGCGGCGACAATACCAGTGGATCATCAACCGGCACTCTGTCTGACGGCACCTGGAGTGCCGGTCAGGATGCGATTATTGGTTTAGGTTTCGCTGGCAGTCAGTCTGCACCGGAAATCAGTGTTCTGAAAGGAACGTTGCAGGGGCCTGAGACCGGCGATCTGTACACGATGTTGTCCGCAACTTATCCAACAACGGATCTCGCGGCGTATCACACCATTGATATGCAAAATGACATTCTGGATTTTGAGGACATGGAAACCTTCAGCCTGAATGGCCTTACCTACACCGTTATGTGTAAAGAGGGCTACAGCACCGTTCCTTACGATCGTCCGACGCTGCTGCGTATTTTTACCAATGAAGATCCGACTGCATTCGTGGACATTGATGTGGCCGGAACCAATGGCCCAATTAATTATGAAATGCGTGGCTGTAACTCCATCGCCGTGCGTAATGCCGGTGGTGACACTGACAGCACCAGCATTCTGGTGTATATGGCAGGTTACAGTATGGAGATTTCCGGTAGCTCAACATTAATGAGTGGTGATCGTATTGTTGAAGTTGAGCTGACCGTGGACGGCAACGCAGACGTTGATGCTGCCGGTGCGGTAACTGCAAGCGTGAATAATATTCAGGAATATTTTGCCGATAATCTGAGTACCGTAGCGGTAACCGAAGAGGGCGATGTGTACTTTTCCCGTGTGCGAGGCTCCAACAATCAAAACTGTCTTATGCACGTGAACCCGGAAAGCGGGGCAGGGATTGCGGTTGTTGAATGTACCGAGGATGATGCATTCGCTGTTGATATTGGTCCTATGAGAATCCTCGATATGGTAGCCGTGGACGGCGCAACAGCGACGGACTTTGACAAAATCTACATGGTTTCCAATTTTGACTATCCGGGCATCGTCGTCAGCGAATACCGTACCGATCTGCAACAAGGCCTGGGTATGGAGCTTTCTGCTAACGCTGATACCGATACCTGCAGCGATGTTCTGACCGTAGGTACCACTGATGATGGCGTGACCCTCTGGTGTTACGACTCAACAGATTCCGGTAAGATTCTGGCAGTTGGTGCGCCATAAGTCCCTGAAGGGAAGTGAATAACGTGCTGCTCAGCAGCAATCAAAGGATGATAGTGAATGCTGAAAAAACTCTACCGGAAATACCTTTCATCATTTGCTGATCATCCTCTGGCAACGGATATTCAGTGGGAACGTCATAACCTGTTTATGACCGAAGTCGGCTCACGCATGATCAGTGCGGTTATTGGTGCGGCTCTTGTGGGAGCGATGTTTTATAAATCCGCGCCAATGTCGTCAATACTGATCTGGTTTGGCGGCATTTGCTTTGTCGGCATCAATTCCTGGTTGCTTATCCGTTACCACAAACAGCATCCGGAACCTGAACATTCCACCCGCAATCTGGCCTATGTGCGCCGCTGGCACTGGCTGAATCTTTACCAGGCGGCGATCTGGGGGTTGCTGTGGGCATTAACGCCTTTTCTGTTTTTTCCTGATGCGTCGAATATTCAGGTGCTGTCGGTACTGATGATCGTGGTGGTTTTATCCTCGACACCATCGGTCACCATGGGCTGTTATCCGGATATTTATATAACGTTTCTGACCCCGGTTTTTTTCAGCTTCGGTTTTCACCTGTTCAACATTGATTTTGGTGAAGAGTGGCTGCCGGCAGTTACACCGCCGTTTACCTGGGTCTCACTGGTGGTGTTCAGCATTATGATCCACCGCACACATATGGAATCGATTGTTCTGCGCCTGGAGCATCGCCGGAATGAGCTTATGGAACAGGATAAAAACAACGCCAAGACCCGTTTTATTGCGGTAGCCAGCCACGATCTACGCCAGCCGGTGCAGGCTGCGCGACTGTATGCAGAAGCCATGGCTAACAATCCTGCTGTGGTAACGAAAGATATTATCGGCAAACTGAATGCCAGTCTGTTATCAGCCAGTCAGCTGCTTGATCGTCTGCTGGATATTTCCCGTATTGATGCCGGTGTGGTGAACGTAAACCGTGATACCGTTTTTCTGCCGACTTTTGTTGAACAGCTGGTGGCAACCCATTCCGTGATGGCGAAACAAAAGGGGCTGGAACTGGTTTCTGAGGTTGAAGCGGTTTCCGTTTATTGTGATGCGGCCATCGTTATGGAAATTATTGATAACGTGTTGACCAATGCCATCCGTTACACCGCGCAGGGGCGGGTTGTGATCAGTGGTCAGCGCGAGAAAGGCAAAATCCGTCTGCGGGTATCGGATACCGGAATTGGTATGACGCCGGTTCAGGTGCGTGATGCCTTTGAAGAGTTTGTTCAGGTGGCGGATTGTCCGGATGACACCGGGCAAGGCATGGGGCTTGGCTTACCCATCGTTAAGCGCTTGTGCAATCTGCACAATATTGAGTTCCGGCTCGACTCTGATAAGGGCCGGGGCACCTGTTTTTCGCTGTGGCTGGATGAGACTGCTACCCTGGAAGATCTGCCGACACCGCCTTCACGGATAAAAGATCTGCAGCAATTGAAAGTGCTGCTGGTGGATGATGAAGAATCCGTACGTGATGCTTTGTCAGTGCTGTTAGTCGGAGAGCAGCATGATGTCTGGGCGGCGGAAAGCATTCCCGAAGCGATGACCATGCTCACAGACGAAGGGCTGGTACCGGACCTTTTAATCACTGATGACCGTCTGCCCGGAGGTTTTGGTGCGAAAGATGTGATCCGCACCGTTCGTGGTGAATGTGGCGCAGACCTGCCGGCTATGATTATTACCGGCAATACCGATCCTAAACGTATTCAGGAGCTGAAAGCGCTGGAGGCACCGGTGCTGTTTAAGCCGGTATCCGGCGCCAATATTCTCGGCGCGCTCGAAGCTTTGCGCAAACAGGGATAGTGCTTAACGAAATGGGCGGGACATTATTCGCTGAGAAGATTCAGCTCTTCGGCTTTATTCAGGCACTCGATGCGGCTGTTAACGTCCAGCGTGGTATACATCAGGCGGATATGGGTTTTGATGGTGTTGGTACTGAGGAACAGGGTATCGGCCATATCGCTGTTGCTCATGCCGGATTTCATCAGCGACAGAATTACCAGCTGCTTGCGTGACAGCAGGGGGGTAACCGCTGCACCGTCTTCACCGGCCAGGGTTTCTGCCGCTGGCGGGTAGTAATGCCCCTGACTGACCTGAGCAATGGCATCGCAGATGGTGGCGGAGTCTTCCGATTTGCACAGGTAGCCTTTGGCACCGGCACGCAACACCGCCTGAATATTCTGTGTACTCAGGTTGCCGGAACATACCAGTACCGGAATGTCTTTGCCGTGCTGGGCAAAAATATCCAGCATGCGAATACCCGACAGCTCGGGCATATCCAGATCCAGCACAATCAACTGCGGTGTTTCGTCTTTTAATGCTTTCAGAGCATCCGCACCGGAGTGAAAAATACGCGTTTCCGCTCCCTGGCAATTCAGGCCGATGATGGTGCTCATCGCTTCCGCGAACATCTTGTGGTCGTCGATGAGATAAATCAGCATAACTTCCTCATATAAGCTGGGCGTGATGCTAATGACTCCTGACGATGAGGTCAATTATTGTTCATCCTTGTAGGCGAATGTCACAACTGCGGGATGCAGTGTCAGAATTGATTGTCCCACTCACGGCATAAATCCAGCCACGCGTCAATGCCAGCACCGCGATATTTCTGTTTATGCACAATCAGGTAGAGCTGGCGGCTGAAATCCCGCTGCGGGGTATGCAGGCGCACCAGGCTGCCGCGTTTGAAGGCGTCGGCCAGAGTGATCAGCGACAGACAGCCAACGCCCAGTCTGGCTTCAACCGCCCGTTTAATGGCCTCTGTATGCTGTAATTCAAGTTTGATATTCAGCTCTGGCAAGAGGCCGTGCATGGCGCGGTCAAAGGCCTGACGGGTGCCTGAGCCTGCTTCGCGCAATATCCAGCTGGCCGCGGTCAGTTGCTCATCGGAGATGGGTTTTTGCTTTGCGGCAAGGGCGGCCAGCGGATCGTTCGGGTGGCAGAACACCGCCAGTTCATCGTCCCGCCAGGGGATGATATCCAGATCCGGATGATTGAGTTCGCCTTCAATCAGGCCCACATCCAGCTCATAGTTAACCACGCGTTCGACGATCTGGCGGGTGTTGGCTACGTCGAGATTAATGTGGGTGTCCGGGTTGCGGGCCATATATTCGGCCACCATGCCAACCGCCAGATAGTTGCCGATGGACAGAGTAGCACCAACGTTCAGGGAGCCGGCTTCCGCATGCTGCATCAGACTCTGTTCAAAGGCTTTCGCCTGAGCCAGCAGCGCTTCGGCTTTAGGACGCAGCAGACGACCCTGTTCATTCAGCTGCAGACGCTTACCTATGCGGTCGAACAACTGCAGACCAAACTGGGATTCCAGGTCCTTCAGCGCCGAACTGGCTGCACTCTGGGACATCGCCAGCTCATCCGCCGCCCGGGTCAGATTCTGGCTGTGAGCGATGGTGGTAAAGACTTCCAGCTGTCGCAGTGAGTAGCGCATGAGGATTCCCGGATTCTGAGTTCTTTTCGGTTAAATCGAATATTGAAATCAGAATAATCTGATTTATCGATATTGTCAGCAGGCGTAAGCTGGAACCCATAGATTGAAGATCCACTGCAACTTAAGTGAGAGTGAACAATGAGTAACCTGATTCATGAAACGGTGACCAGCGTACATCACTGGAATGACACCTTATTCAGCTTTACCACCACCCGTAATCAGGGGCTGCGCTTTAAAAATGGCCACTTCACCATGATCGGCATTGAAGTGGACAACAAACCTCTGTTGCGCGCCTACAGTATTGCCAGCGCCAACTATGAAGAAGAGATGGAGTTTTTCTCCATCAAAGTACCGGATGGTCCACTGACTTCCCGGCTGCAGAATCTGAAAGTTGGCGACAAACTGCTGGTCGGCACCAAGCCGGTTGGCACACTGATTACCGACAGCCTGCTGCCAGGTAAAAACCTCTATCTGCTCAGCACAGGTACTGGTCTGGCGCCGTTTATGAGCATCATTAAAGATCTCGATGTGTACGAGCAGTTCGACAAAGTCATCCTGACCCACGGCGTGCGTTACGTATCTGAACTGGCGTATCAGGATCGTATTCAGAATGAGCTGCCAAATAACGAATATTTTGGCGATATCGTACGCGAGAAACTGATTTATTATCCGACCGTAACCCGTGAAGAGTTTCATACTCAGGGTCGTCTGACCGATGCCATTACTACAGGTAAGCTGACTAAAGACATTGGCCTGGCGGATCTGAATCCGGAAACTGACCGCTTTATGCTGTGTGGCAGCCCGGCGATGCTGAAAGATCTGACCGATATTCTGGATAACATGGGCTTTAAAGAAGCGCGTGCCGGAGAGCCTGGTCATTACGTAGTCGAGCGTGCCTTTGTTGAGAAATAGCGAGCTTTCGTCGGGAAATAGCGCGCATAAGCTGGTCATGATTGCTGGCTGACAGAATTTGCTTTTCCTTCCGAGTAGTAGTTTAAGCGGGCTTTGCCCGCTTTTTTTATGCCTTTTTCTTAGTATTCTTGCACATATTAATTGGCCGGTTTTGCCGCTTTTTAGTGAAGAATATTCCTGATATTCGCGCGAGATCCTGAGCGGATATATCAGGCTGTTTGGATATTCCGCTGTCGTTTTTGAACATCTGACAGAGCCTGCTGAAGATTATGGTAGAGGTGCACGATAAAAATAAAACAGCACTGGAGTTCGATATGTCTGATCTGAGTAATCGCAGCGTAGTCTATAAAGGCGCCGGTAAAGTGGCGGTTGAGTCCATCGCTTTTCCCGAGTTATCACTGGGTAAACGTAAATGCGAACACGGCGTCATTCTGAAAGTACTGACGACCAATATCTGTGGCAGTGACCAGCATATGGTGCGTGGGCGAACTACGGCGCAGGAAGGTCTGGTGCTGGGCCATAAAATTACCGGCATTATTCTGGAAAAAGGCCGTGACGTTGAATTCGTCGATGTCGGCGATATTGTTTCTGTTCCTTTTAACATCGCCTGCGGTCGTTGCCGTAACTGTAAATCCGGTTTGACCGGTATCTGTCTTAACGTCAATCCGGCGCGTCCGGGAGCTGCATACGGCTATGTCGATATGGGTGGCTGGGTCGGCGGTCAGGCCGAATATGTGATGGTGCCATACGCGGATTTTAATCTGCTGAAATTCCCCGATCCGGATCAGGCACCTCAGGGGTACGCGGATTTTGATGGCGGTGCAGCGAAGAAATTCGTGATTGATCCACACGGATCATTCCGTGCATAAGCTTTGTTTTTGTGGATAGACGCTATTGCTGATGCAATGTCGGCACAGGTCATTCATCAAAAGTTAATGAATCAATGCCACGCTTGTCGTGGCTTTTTTTTACATTTCCTGTTTGCTTCGGCTGTGCTCTTTTTTCTCCTTTTTCGCGCAGGATTTTTCTCTTATGGTTTTTACAGCGACAGACCGGAGCGTTAGGATAAACAAAATCTGCATGAAATTGACGGGGAAAGTATGAATATCCGTGAAGCCAGAACAGAAGACTGGCCCGCTATCTGGCCGATTTTTCATGAGGTGGTTAATGCTGGTGATACCTATGCTTATGATCCGCACACCAGTAAAGAACAGGGTGAAAAAATCTGGCTGCAAACGCCACGTCAGACAAGGGTGGTGGAATCCGGTGGAAAGATTCTGGCAACCTATTATTTAAAAACCAATCAGGCCGGGCCCGGCAGTCATGTCTGTAACTGCGGCTATATGGTGGCATCCTCTGCCCGCGGACAGGGGCTGGCGGCACGGATGTGTGAGCATTCGCTACAGCAGGCACGGGCACTGGGTTATCAGGCCATGCAGTTTAATTTTGTTGCTTCTTCCAATAGCGCGGCAGTGCACCTGTGGAGCAAACTCGGCTTTGCGACTGTTGGCCGTCTTCCCGGTGCGTTCAGGCATCCATCGCTGGGTTATGTGGATGCGCTGGTGATGTATCAGGTGCTGTAAATACACCGCTGCCGATCTGTCGTCGTTTACGCTTATTCAAACGCTGCCAGCCATTTTTTAAAAATAGCATCCAGTGTGTCGCGTTCCTGCTGATTCAGCACGGCAATTAATTCTTTTTCCAGATCCACATGCTGGGTCATGGCTTCGCTGATCAGACTGAAACCGTCATCGGTGAGTTTGACCAGCAGGCTGCGTCTGTCCTCCGGGTCAGGCAGGCGCTCAATCAGTTTCCGTTCTTCCAGTTTATTCAGACGGTTGGTCATGGCACCAGAGGTCAGCATGGCTGAGCGGAACAGGGCGGTGGGCGTCAGGCAGTAAGGCTTGCCGCTGCGCAGCAGTGTGGCCAGTACATCAAACTCGCCCCAGGCCAGCCCGAACTCTTTGTGTTTCCCTTCAATCTGATTGCGCAGATGGGTGTAAAGACGTTTGGTACGGCCAATAAGGGCGATTGGCTGCGACTCCAGATCTGGCCGTTCTTCCTGCCATTGGCCGACAATAAAGTCGATATGATCCGATTTGTGTTCTGACATCCTGGTTTCCTATTGGTCTGGTTGTCTGGTTTGGGTCTGGTTTGTTGTCGGCTTTTTCTAAGCCCCGCTGTCTGGCACCACTGTTAAGCCTGTTCAGGTTTTTATTCGATTTATCAGTAATATCCATATAGTGTCACTATGTAGTGTCATTATGTTTTGTAGCTGTCGCTTTGAATCTTCCGCTGAAAGCCTGTTGCGCAGAGCCTCCTGCAGGCAAAGTAATTCCGTTTCTCTATCGCCCTGATGAATATCTTCATATAAAGATACTTGATGTTAAAGCATTTCCCCGTTAGGGTGTAGAACTATCTTAACATGAAGATAAATTATGAATTCTGCATCTCCTTCCGCCGGCGTCTGGTTGCTGGCTGCTCTGGCTCCGGCATTATGGGGAACCACCTATTTTGTGACCCAATACTGGCTGCCAGGGGCTGATCCTCTGTGGCTGGCTACCCTGCGTATTGTGGTTCCTGGTGTGCTGATGCTGC
>NZ_DJIO01000004.1:12825-13945 GCF_002433655.1 Thalassolituus sp. UBA6592
ATTGTGGTTCCCGGTGTGCTGATGCTGCCGTTTGTGCCGCTGCTGGTATGGCGAGAGCGCTGGTGGCAGATTCTGGTTCTCAGCGCACTCAATATCGGTGTCTTCACGGTATTGCTGTTTGCCGGTATCCAGCGTCTGCCGGGCGGTATGGCGGCAACGCTGACTGCCAGTATGCCGCTGCAACTGTTGATTATCCGTGCCTTGATGGGCAGGTTTCCAACGCCATTGCAGGTGTTGGCTGCCGTTGGGGGGATTGCTGGTGTGGCATTGCTGGTGTGGCAGTCGCCAACCCATGTCGACTGGACCGGCGTTCTCTGTTCGCTGTCTGCGGCGACCATTATGTCGATTGGTGTGCTGCTGGTGCCTGTGCTGGGCAAGGGGATTCAGCCTCTGGTGCTGACCAGTGCGCAGCTGAGTTCAGCCGGTATCATTCTGTTGATCGTCGCTCTGCTGTCTGGGCAGCCGTTTCCGGAGATGGATACCGGCGCCATTCTGGCTATGGGCTGGCTTGGCCCGGTGACCATGGGCGGAGGCTATTTTCTGTGGTTCAGTGCCGTCTCACGTTTACCCGTGGATAAGGTTGCCTTCCTCGGTCTGATTAATCCGGTGGTTGCAGTCACGGGTGGTGTGATTGTCATGGGCGAGATTATGTCACTTGCTAAGGTGTTAGCCATCGTACTGGTGCTGGCCTGTGTGCTGTTGTCGCAGCATCCGGCAGCACGGCGCGGATAATTCATCTCTCAGAATAAAACTGGCACTGAAGCTGCAATCTGTCTTCTCAAAGAGTGAAAATGCCGGAATTCCGGCGTTTATCGGATTTTTGAGCGACGGGAGAATGACGATGCCAGGACAAGGTACTCCGGAAGATGTAATGCGCAGCCTGAACTTTGCGCAGGATGTGAGTAAAGAAATCAAACAGGCGAATTACCAGATGGACCGGGTAGAGCTGAAGCGCCTGTTAGCCGAGCTGACGGCTGCCATTGCTTCCAGCAAAATGGAACTCAGTCTGCTGCAGGGCGTGTGTGATGCCCGAGATAAAGAGCTCATCCGCCTTAACGAAGCCCTGGTTTATAAAGGCAATCTGCGTCGTCGCGGCGATGGCTATTACAAATCCATTGAC
>NZ_DJIO01000121.1:0-7322 GCF_002433655.1 Thalassolituus sp. UBA6592
CGCACAGCCTCCACGCTGATCGCAGAAGAGGATACAGAAGACTGGAAAGCCAGTGGTTTTGATGGCCATATTCAGAACGATACTGCCGCCATGAACTTCCAGATGCTGGATATCAGTGGTGCCTATCATCTCGGCAACGGCGGCTACTGGTTGCTGGGACTGCATTATCAGAAAGTATCTTTCTCACGCTTTGACTGGCGCAGCACGGATCAGACCGAAGCGTTTGCCGATTCCATCGAAGACTATATCCGTAATACCCCTGAGCTGTATGACCCGATTGTGCAGGGCATTAACAACGGCACCTTCACCGATGCCGCCGGTAACGTGATTACCACTGAAGATGAATACTTCGCCGCCACCCGCTTCGACCCGGAAGACACCATGGACGTGGTATTCGAAGACGCCAGCTCATTCAGTCTGACCGCAGGGTTTGAATACGACAGCTACTTTAAAGACCAGTCCGTGGGGCTGCGTTACCTGCTCGGTGGCCATGTGGGTATCAACCTGTATGAAAACGTCCTAAACAGCGGTAATAACCGCGCTCTGACGCGCAACTTTGGTGGTGGTGTCGATGTACGCTTAACCGCTGGCGTGGGCTATCAGTTCCGTCCGGAAGTCGGCGCTATGCTGGTTGCCGAAACCAACGCCAGCTGGCGTGACGGTATCCGTGAACGCTTAGGTTCCAGCCAGACCATCGAACTGCCGGATAACGAGTTCTATTCCATGGCCATGAATGCCACGGTGTACTGGAATTTCTGACTGGCATCATTCAGACATAAAAAAACCGGGCAAGCCCGGTTTTTTTATGTCTGTCGCTGCGCCGTGATTACTCAACCAACTCACTGATCACCAGATCAATCCGTTCTTTCTCACGGTTACTGACCGGCGTTTTCAACCTCTGCCAGTCTCCTGGCTGCGCCTGCGGCTGGCCGCTTTTCGAAATACGGGCAATCAGTGTCAGTTCATCAAAACTGCTGATATTCATTCCCGGTGCCATGGCCTGAGCATCGCTTAAGGTTACAACCTGCGGAAGATCAGCCACGGTCATGCGCTGTACCGCTAATGGCATCGGCGGACCGGATGCTGCGCGGGCCAGAACAAACACAGTGTCGTCCGGCGCAGCGGCGGCGCGCGCTTCATCCGACAGGTCCACCAGGACTTTCAGCTGTACCCGTTCCAGCCAGCTCAGATCCACGTCTTCACCCTGCTCCTGCAGGCGGTCAGCTGCGCGCTGAATGCCCTGAGCCAGCATCTGAGCTTCCGGTGAATCCGGTAAGGACTGCCAGACCACTTTCCAGTGATCAATGGCGCCGCGGTAATTCTGCAGCTCAAACGCCAGCATCCCGGCCAGCCCCTGGGTCTGACGGTTGGCCGGTTGCAGATCGAGAGATTCTTTCAGCAGATTATATGTTTCCTGATCTGCTTTCTGATCCGCAGCAAAAAACTTAGCCTGAGCCAGCAATGTGAGTGTGACTGCACGGTCTTCTGTGGCTTCTTCCGGAATGGTCACCAGAATATCAGCAAACACTTTTGCGGCTTCATCAAACTGGTTATCAATGGTCAGCATACGGCCATACAGATAAAACCATTCACCGTTCTGCGGATCTTTGTCTGACGCCTGTTTCAGATATCCGATCAGCTCTTTACGCTCAGGCTCAGTCAGTTCAACCTGCGCGGCTTTATCAAGCAGTGCCGATGCCTTCAGTTCAACCGATGCACCCCAGAACTGATAAAACAACAGCGTACCGGCCAGTACCACAGCCACCATAGCCAGTGCCAGAGGCCAGCGTTTGGGTTCGCGCTGTGCGGAACCTGCCTGGTGTTCATCTCCGGCATTGGCCAGAAATTCACGGTCCAGTTCCAACTGCAGCGCTGCTTTCTGTTCATCATCCAGATCGCTGTTTTTAACTTCGTCTGAACGCTCCTGATAAAGACGCAGGTTTTCCTCAGAATGATTCTGCATAACGATGTTGTCGCGCCTGCGCGCAGGCATCATCAATATCAGCAGAAGTAATAAACTCAGTAACAGCAAAACCCAGATCATTGCTTATCAGCCTTATTTTTCAGTGCATTCAGGCGTGCTTTTTCTTCTTCCGTCAGCGGTTGCGGAGCCTGTTTCTGACCACGACGGATCATCACCAGCACCAGTAAACCAATCACGAAAACCACGGCAGGTGCGGCCCAGAGAAAAATGGTTTTACTCTTTACCGGCGGCGTGTAGTGCACGAAATCGCCATAACGGTCGACCATATAATCAACGATTTGCTCATCGCTGCTGCCGGACTGCATCATTTCATACACTTTTTCACGCATGTCGCTGGCCACTGGCGCATTGGAATCCGCCAGGTTCTGGTTCTGACATTTCGGGCAACGCAGATCTTCCGCCAGCTTGTTAAAGCGGTCAGTATCCTGCTGCGAATCAAATTGATATTTGTAGCCTTCCACCACCGCAAACGCCGGCAGAGAAAAACAGACCAACAACATCAGCATCCATTTTTTCATTTCAGCGCCTCAAATTGTGGCCCTAAGGTGCTCCACACTTTGGTGTTCAGATCACCAATATGTTTTGCACGGATAATGCCTTTGCTGTCGACCAGAAAGGTTTCCGGTGCGCCGTAAACACCCAGTTCAAGGCCCAGCTGACCGTCAGGATCGGAAATATTAAACATGTAAGGGTTGCCGTAGGCCTTCAGCCATTGCTTCGCTTTAAAATCATCGTCTTTGTAATTAATACCGACGATTTTAATGCCCTGTTCAGCAGCCAGTTTATTCAGAAACGCATGCTCCGCCTTACAGGTCGGACACCAGGTTGCCCACACATTCACCAGTACCGGTTCTTCCGGCAGGTGATTGGTTTCTTCACCGGACTCAACGGTTTTCAGAATAAACTGCGGGAACGGCTTGCCGATTAAGGGTGATGGCAATGCCGTTTTGTCTTCATCGGAATTCAGCTGAATCAGAAAAACGGCGGCCAGCGCCATAAAAATAATTAACGGAATAAATAACTTCAGACGGCTCATGCGGCAGCCTCCTGTCCATTCTGTGCAGAACTGTTTTTCGAATCACGACGAGTGCGGTAACGTTTATCCAGCATCGCCAGTAAGCCACCAATGGCCATAAAAATGGCACCCAGCCATACCCAGCGCATAAATGGTTTCACCTGCAGGCGCATGCCCCAGGCACCACCATCCAGCGGCTCACCCATGGATATATACACATCGCGCCACAGAGATACATCGATTGCCGCTTCTGTCATTACCTGACTACGGGCGGTGTAACGGCGTTTTTCCGGCATCAGCACAGCGATTTGTTTATCACCATCAAAAATGCGGAAGCGGGCAGCATCCGAGGTGTAGTTCGGGCCTTCCACATGACCGGCGTCGACAAACTCAAAACGGTAACCTTCCAGTTCGGCAACGTCACCCGGCGCCATACGCGCTGAAGTCTCTTCACTGTAATTCGCCACCATGGTGATACCAACGATGGTTACCGCAATACCCAGGTGCGCGATCACCATACCGTGATAGCTCAGACCCAGCTTCGGAATACGTGCCAGCTGACCACGGGATTTGTACCACATGTCCTGCAGTGTCACGCCGGTCAGCCACACAGCAACGGCCATACCGAGCAGTACTTTCCAGTTCATGTCACCGCCGTGGATAAGCGGAATCGCCAAACCAAAAATTACTGCCGCCGCCAGAGCAGCAATCATTTTGCTGCCCAGACGTTTAATTTCGTCCGCTTTCCAGCGCGACACAGAACCGGGGCCGACAACAATGGCGAGTAATACACCTAACGGCACGAACATGGTGTTAAACCAGGAGGCACCGACAGAGATTTTACCCAGCCCAAGGAAATCAATGATCAGCGGGTACAGAGTACCGAGCAGAATGGCAAAGGCGGCAACCACCAGCAGCAGGTTATTCAGCAGCAGGAAGCTTTCCCGGGAAACCCACTCATAACGGCCAACTGACGCTACCGTCGGTGCTTTTAACGCGTACAGCAACAACGAGCCACCAACACAGATACCCAATAATGCCAGCACAAAAACACCGCGCTCAGGGTCTGAAGCAAAAGCATGCACTGACGTCAGTACACCGGAACGCACCAGGAAGGTACCCAGCAGACTCAGTGAGAATGCAAAAATAGCGAGCAATACCGTCCAGCTTTTAAACAGGCCACGTTTTTCTGTCACCGCCAATGAGTGCAGCAGTGCAGTGGCGACCAGCCACGGCATTAATGACGCATTTTCTACCGGGTCCCAGAACCACCAGCCGCCCCAGCCCAGTTCGTAGTACGCCCACCAGCTGCCCAGAGCAATACCGATTGTGAGGAAGATCCACGCTGCTGTAGTCCACGGACGCGACCAGCGCGCCCAGGCTGCATCCAGACGACCGCCCATCAGCGCCGCCAGAGCAAAGGCAAAAGCCACCGACAAACCCACATAGCCCATGTACAGAGTTGGCGGGTGAACGATCAGACCGAAATCCTGCAGCAGCGGGTTCAGATCAGCGCCCTCTGATGGAATGGATGGCAGGTTGCGGGCAAACGGATTAGACGTTTCCAGGGTAAACAGAATAAAACCCAGCGATACCAGCCCCATGATGGCCAGTACACGGGCCACCATATCCGCCGGCAGACTGCGGCTGAACATGGCCACCGCCATGCCCCAGCAGCCCAGCATGGTTACCCATAACAATAAGGAACCTTCGTGGGCGCCCCACACTGCACTGATCTTATAGGGCGTTGGTAAGAGGGTGTTGGAATTGGTTGCCACATAAGCAACAGAAAAGTCATCAACAACAAAACAGTAAGCCAGAATGACCAGGCTGATCAGCAGAAAGATCGCCTGGGCATTGGCCAGCGGACGGGCGTATGCCATCAGCCATTCCTGTTGCATTTTTAAACCAAGCAGAGGAATTACAACCTGCAGGGCCGCCACCAGCAGCGCAAAAATCAACGCCAGCTGTCCAAACTCCGGCACCATGCCATACCACTCTGTCATGTTAATACCTCGCCGATTCCAGCGCTTCTTTGCCATCGTTGTGCGCTTTTTCCAGCGCGTCTTTCACTTCCGGCGGCATATAGTTTTCATCGTGTTTTGCCAGTACTTCTGACGCCACAAACACCCCGTCAGTACCTAACTGTCCCATGGCGACAATGCCCTGCCCTTCACGGAACAGGTCCGGCAGAATGCCATCGTAGGTGATGGTGACTTCGGCATTACCGTCGGTCACTTTAAATTCAGATACCAGCGAATCCTGACTGCGCTGCAGACTGCCAACCACCACCAGACCACCGGCACGGATGGTACGCCCTACCGGCACTTCACCGTCAGCAATCTGAGTCGGCGTCATAAACAGGTTGATGTTCTGACTCAGAGAGTACATCAGCAAGCCGACTGCGGTACCGACACCGGCGACCAGAAACAGAATCAGAATCAGGCGTTTTTTACGCTTTGGAGTCATGCTTTTTCTCCCGACGCAGACGCTGAGCCTGCTCTTTTAATAAACGGCGGCGGCGCATCACAGGCTGCGCTACGTTCCAGGCAATCACCACAGCGGTCAGGCCGTAAGACAACCAGACGTAAAAACCATGACCGCCCATGGCGATAAAATCGGCGAAGCTGTTAAATTCCATCAGTGCTCCAGAATCTCTTTAACCCAGCTGCGCTTACGCTCGTGCCAGAGGATTTCATTGCGTGTACGCAGAATGACCAGCAGAGCAAAAAACACATACGTCGTGACAATCATAATCAGCAAAGGAATCAGCATATCCGGATGCATGCTGGGCTTTTCTGTCAGTTTCAGCGTGGCCGGCTGATGCAGGGTATTCCACCACTCCACTGAGTATTTAATGATCGGAATATTGACCAGACCAACCAGCGACAGAATCGCTGCCGCTTTGTAACCGCTTTCTTCAGAATCCATTGCCTGCTGCAGGGCCATCACACCGAAATACAGAAACAGCAGTAACAGCATGGAGGTCAGACGCGCATCCCACACCCACCAGGTGCCCCAGGTCGGTTTACCCCAGATAGCTCCGGTAAACAGTGCGATCAGACAAAACGCAGCACCAACCGGTGCGATCACTTTGGCCACCCAGGCAGCCATTTTCATTTTCCAGATAAGGAACACGGCCCCCGCCACGGCCATCATCATAAAGGCGCTCTGAGCCAGAATCGCCGCCGGCACATGGATGTAAATAATGCGGAAACTGTTGCCCTGCAGATAATCCGCCGGCGCGTACAGCAGACCCAACACCAGCCCCACCACAGTTCCCACCACAGACAGCACTGCCAGCCATGGAATCCACTTTGCCGTAATTTCGTAAAACCATTTCGGCGAGCCAAGGCGATGATAAAGTCGTTTAAGCCACTGCCACATAGATATTTCCAATCAACGCGATAAGTTAAGTTTTAAAGCCGCCGCTGACGCAAACGGTGTAAGGCAGATGGCCAGAGCCAGCAATGCCCCTAAAAATCCGATCTGGCCGTTATACTCCATGCCAATGCCGGCGTGATACACGGCGCTGGCAGCAAAAATCAGAACGGGAATATACAGCGGCAGAATCAGCAGGCTGAGTAACAGTCCGCCACTGCGCACACCGGCGGTCAGCGCCGCACCGACAGCACCCAACAGGCTTAACACCGGGGTTCCGACCAGCAGGCTGAGAATAAGTGCCCAATAAGCATCCGCAGGCAACGACAACATCAATCCGAGTAACGGCGCCATGATGGTCAGCGGCAGGCCGGAAATGCACCAGTGCACCAGTGCTTTGCCGAGCGACATAGCGTACAGGGATTCCCCGGACGCCAGCCATTGCTCCAGCGAGCCATCTTCAACATCGGCTTTGTATAACGCATCCAGTGACAACAGGGTCGCCAGCAACGCTGCCACCCAGATCACACCACCGGCGATTTTGCTTAAGAATTTCGGATCCGGGTCCACCGCCAGCGGAAACAGTGCAGCGACCATCAGAAAGAACATCAGCGGATTCAGCCACTCGCCCGGATTACGCGCAGCCAGTGTGAGGTCGCGACGCACAGTCGCCCCGACCAGGCCGAAACCCTTCACTCCTGAACTCTGGCCTGAACTCTGGCTCATGCGCGCACACTCCCGAGTTCAAGCTGTTGCAGACTGGCGATATTTTCCAGCGCATGATGGCTGGTAATGATCACCGCCCCGCCGTCTTCGACTTTTTTCTGCAACTGCTGCTCCAGCCAGGCAACGCCATATTTGTCCAGCGCGGTAAAAGGCTCATCAAGAATCCACAGTGGTGCCGGTGCGACACACAGACGTGCCAGCGCCACACGACGCTGC
>NZ_DJIO01000154.1:0-10679 GCF_002433655.1 Thalassolituus sp. UBA6592
TAGTGCAGTTCCGTCAGACCCTGATGTGCGACTTCGCGTTGAAATAAACCTTCAGGAATCACGCCGGTCACTTCGCAACCGGCGGCCAGTGCACTGTCGGCAACCACGCCCATCAGACCGGTGTTACTGCCGCCATAAACAATACCAATACCGGCTTCAGCCAGTGTTCTGGCCACAGCAGCAGCAGCCTGTGCGTATTTTTTGTCGTTGCCGCGGCGGGAACCACAGTAAATCGCGACACGTTTCATTTGAGTCTCCTGAAGCGGTAAAAACCAACAGTATACTCCGATTAGGCGATGACGGTGGGGGGCGCGATGATTCTCACCGGCTCAGACTGATGCTGCGGCAAAAAAAAGCGCCCGCAGGCGCCGAAGGGAAAGTGGAATATCAGAACAGTTGCAGCACCAGAGCGGCCGGTTCGCAGTGATCTTTTTCTTTCAGATCGTTTTTCTGTTTGGCCTGATCCGATTTAATCGAGGTATAGCTGCTGGGTGAGCCTTTGCAGATGGTCAGGCCCAGTACGTTATTGTCGGTTTTAACGAACAGATTCATGTTCACCAGTCCGCGGGTACGCGAGCGCAGATGGATTTTTTTCTGTGAAATGGTGAATGAACGCAGACCGTCTTTGGCGGTGATGTTCATATTCTCGCCAGCCGGTGCGTTAACGAACACTGCGTCGTCACGAATTTCGATGCTGGTCCAGTTGGAGTCAGTCTCAAACTCCAGTTCATAGACCTTATAGTCTGCCGGTTTGTCTTTTTCCGCCGTGGCGGCCATCAGGTTGCAGGCGAATGTGGCCAGCACTGCTGTAACAAAAACTTTGATCATGTTGTACCTTCCGTGGATTGCGGATGGTGAATGGATAATGAAAAAGAGGGCTTTGCCGTAACAAAGCCCTCTTAGTTATATAGTTCACACTTCTTATATCGTCAAAGAAGGTAAGCAAAAAAACGTTACAAATGGGTCTCCGCGTATTCTGCCAGAATGGATCGTGGTGAACCTTCCAGATGCACAGTAGCGCCATGACTGAACTCTTTAAAACGTTCAATCAGGTAGGTCAGACCGGAGCTGATAGGGTTCAGGTATGGGGTATCGATCTGCGCAAGGTTACCCAGACAGATGACCTTACTGCCGGCCCCGGCACGGGTGATGATGGTTTTCATCTGGTGTGGGGTCAGGTTCTGGCATTCGTCGATCAGAATCAGACTCTGCTGGAAACTGCGGCCACGGATGTAGTTCAGGGATTTAAACTGCAGTGGGACTTTCTGCAGAATGTAGTCGACGCTGCTGGTGGCGTTTTCATCCTCGTTATGCAGCGCTTCAAGGTTATCGGTAATGGCGCCCAGCCAGGGTTCCATTTTCTCCGCTTCGGTACCGGGCAGGTAGCCGATGTCTTCATCCAGTCCGCGGGTCGAGCGGGTGGCGATAATGCGTTTGAACTGACGGCTGGCGACGGTCATTTCAATGGCGGCTGCCAGAGCCAGAATGGTTTTACCTGAACCGGCCTGACCGGAGAGTGTCACCAGATGCACATCCGGGTCGAGCAGCAGATACAGCGCCAGCGCCTGCGGAATATCACGCGGGGTTAAGCCCCAGGCGGTCTGTGACATCAGCTGATCGACCGGCAGGTCCTGCAGTACGGCGCTGTACTCTTCCAGTGCGACAACACGCCCGACGAAGCCTTTTTCGTCAACAATAAAGCGGTTTACACACAGGTCTTCCGGCAGATTCACCAGCGGAATGCGGTGGAAGGTGCCGGTTTCATCGTGGAAAGTTTCTACCTCAGCCTGAGTTTCCCAGAAGGAATCAACAAAGGTGTGGTAACCGGTTTCCAGCAGGGACACGTCGTCCAGCAGCTGGTCGTTCTGATAATCCTGGGCGCCGATGCCACAACCGCGGGCTTTCAGACGCATATTGATGTCTTTGGTGATCAGAACCACTTCACGCCGTGGATTTTTTTCCTGCAGGCACACTAAGCCGTTGATGATTTTATTGTCGTTGAGGTGCTCGGGCAGCGAGCGGTTGGGGTTATCAAAGGTGTCGAGCAGAATCGACAGGTGACCACGGATTGAACCATCTGGGCGGATAATCGGTACGCCCTTAGCCACTTCGGTCGGTGACGCATCGCCGATGATTTTATCGATTTTACGGATGGCTTCGCGGCAATCCGTAGCGATGGCGGCTTTCCCCATTTTTAATTTATCCAACTCTTCCAGAACGGTCATCGGAATGACGACCTGATGCTCTTCAAAATTCAGGATCGCAGCAGGATCGTGAATCAGAACATTCGTATCCAGAACATACAGCTTGGTGTTGGTTTTCAGTGCGGCCATATAAGCACTCCTGATAGCAGGTTAGGCTGAGTATTTTTTGTGGACAGGAATTCATGCCAGAGCGGTTCTCCGGACACAGGCAGGGCATGGTCTGCGGTGTGTTTATTTACAGGTGAAGTTGAGGTGTTCAGTGGTCGTGCGGGGGGTAAATCGGGGCGGTAAGAGGTTCCGGCGTCAGCGCTCGTGATGAGCTTCGCCTGATGTCGCTTGGCATATTCACACAGATCCTTGCCGGACCTGCATGATCTGCCAGTCTGTGACAGATGCGTTGTCGGCAACAACAACCCTCCTCCGTGGGTTACTCCAGAGGCGTTTCCGCCTATGAGGTATCTCTGAACCTTGTGTTACCCATTCCGGGTGATTCAGAAGTACTTCTACTATGAACACATGAAAGCTTCCTGCCAAGTCTTTGTTGGCGGGTCACAAATTGTTCATATTGTCTGTGCAGCTCTCTTTTTCAGCCCCGCAGCCGGGCCAGATACTGGGCGATATCCGGCAGCAGTTGCAGGTAAACACCAAGGCGGCTGAGCAGGACGACGCGGTCTTTCTGCAACAGTTGCTGACGCGCCTGTTGCACTGTCTGAGTCAGCAGGCGTCGGGCGCGCAGGCGGTTGATGCCCCATTCAATACCGGGTGCCAGTAGTGGCGAGAGCACAATCACCGAGGCGAGTCCGGTACCTATGCCTGCCCAGCTGACCCAGCCGGGAACGCCGAACCAACTGGCCCAGAATGCCCCCCACCAGGTCTGCTGACCGATATACACGGAAGTTGCCAGGGTGCTCCCCAGACTGGCAGCACTGCTCACCAGTGCCTTATCTCCGAGCACGCGACCACTGAGCATAATGGTCAGCGCCAGCAGCGCTTCGCGCATCCCCTCACCGGGCAGGTGCAGGCGTTGCAGCTGGTGGTTTACGTATTGTTCAAAATCGGCCCGCTGTGCCGCGGTTAATGGCTGCTGGCTGAGGTCCGGGCCGCTGCGGCGTATCACGTCTTCGCAATAAGCCTGCAGTGTCTGTTCAAGGGCTGGCAGATTGAGGAGTTCTGTTTCAATGATGGTGCGCAGCTCGCTTTCCTTGCCGCTGGGCAAAGGATTGCCGCTGCGGCGCAGCAGGGTATTGCCAACCAGGCGGGGCAACAGCAGCAGGTCGCGGGGAATGTCTTTACGGTGCCGCCAGTGGCGGGCTGCGACCCCGCGCATGCTGGAAAAATGGATACGGTACACATCGTCGACCCGCAGCTCTGCCAGATTGAAATGCTGTTCAATCAGTGCGGCTAAGCGTTGTTCATGATCCGCTGCGGTGATGGCTGGCAGCAGGCCTGACGGCTCCGGGGTTTGGCACATATTAACCTTTTGAAACACGCTGATTGACTCTATTGTCGCAGGCCTCATGGCTTTCCGGACAAGGGCCATCGTCAGCGACAGGATACACTGTCAGGCGCCAACAATAACAATAAATGACTCACCTCCTGGGGGTACTATGTCTGCCATCCGCCGGCCGTTTTCTTTCTGGCCTGTCAGCCGTTTGCTGCTGATTATTACTGCGCTTTCTTTTGTTTCAGGATGCTCAACCATCTACCGCACCACAGGCTGGTTCGCGTATGACTTCACTGAAGACTATGCCATTCCCTATTCGCTGAAAGGCAACGATCCGCAGATGGCCTGTGGGCTGGCGACCGCCATGACACCGGCGCTGATGTCGTTTACTGAGCTGACCTATACGCCTGATCGTGCGGCAGTCAGCATGTACATGATGGCCGGTTCCTGTGCGGAAGAAAAAGCCCATGAAGAAGCGCTGAGTTATCTGCGCGCGTTTAAAGCGCAGAACGTCAGCGAAGCCAAAGACGCGCGCATCCGCGAAAAGCGTCAGTTTGCTGTGGCCGCGCAGCGCCAGTATCAGGCCTACCGGCATATGGTGGCGGAATTTGGTGAACCGGGAGAAAGTTGCCCGGAGCTGGACCGCGATCAGGAGATTTTCTGGGTGCTGGGTTCGCTGGCGGGTATGCAGGCGGTGATGAGTGATCTGCGTTCGCAGAATTCGGTTAACGTACCGAAAGACATCGCCATGAAAACCGTGCGTGGTATTCAGTGTGTCGACAATCAGCGCTGGTGGGGATTACCCCAGGCATTGCAGGCTGGCCTGTGGGTGATGATGCCGGACACGGCACCGCAGGGCATGGATCCATGGCAGCAGCTGGCCGATGCCAGCCGCCTGGCGAACGCTTCGGGTGTACGTATGGCGCATGCCATTGAAGTCGTCATTGCCGACGGCTCAGGCAATACCGCGCAGTTGAAAGATGCTATCCGCCGCCACGCCGATTCCTTGCAGAGCGTATCGCCAAAAGCGGAATACCGCATGATGGATATTATGGCCAGCCGCCAGATTCTGGCGGTCTCTGATCGTTTATGGACAGAAGCAACGGGTTCCCGCACACCACTGGGCGGGTTGGGGACTTTCTGGGATGACGCACCGGCAGCCACCGGTGGTCTGGATATCGACGATCTGCTGGGAGAGTGATCATGCTGCATTATTGTTCAAAGAGTTTTATCCGCCTGATTACCTGCAGCACGTTGCTGCTGTCGGTCACACAACTGCAGGCTCTGGAAAAACGCACCTTCTGTGTTTATGACCCACTGGGCGCCAATGGCACTTTGTTTGGTATGAGTAAGGATTATCAGACTGCCGCGCTGGAGTGGGGCGTGGATTTTTATCTGCGTGCCTATACCGATGAAAAAATCGCCATTGATGATTTTAAGGCAGAGCAATGCGACGGCATGCTGATCACCGGTTCCCGTGCGCGGCCATTTAATCAGTTTGCGGCAACGGTGGAAGCCATTGGTGCGGTGCCGGATGATGATGTGATGCGTAAAGCCATTGCCACTGTGTCTTCACCAAAGGCAGCGAAGTTTATGGTGGAAGGCCGTTATGAAGTGGGCGGTATGCTGCCGGCAGGCCCTATTTATCTGTTCGTCCGTGACCGCAGTGTGGACTCTGTGGAAGAGTTGTCCGGTAAACGTATCGCTACGTTTGAATACGATGAACCGTCCATAAAAATGGTGAACCATGTCGGTGCGGCGGTGGTGCCGGCCAATTCGGCTAACTTTTCCGGCAAGTTCAATAACGGCAGCGTCGATGCCGCTTATGCGCCGGCACTGGCCTATAAGCCACTGGAAATGTACAAAGGGCTGGGCGACAAAGGCGGTATTATGAAATTCAATCTCGCATATCTGGATTTTCAGATCATTCTGCATAAAGACCGTTTTCCGCCAGGTTATGGCCAGCAGTCGCGTTCTAAAGTGGCGTCGTACTTTGATCGCGCGCTGGCGCTTATCCGGAAAGACGAAGCCGCCATTGATACAAAATACTGGATGATACTCAGTGACGCCGATTACCAAAAATACCAGCAGATGCTGCGCAATGTGCGTATTGCGTTGCGTGAAGAGGGCGTCTATCACCCGGTTACCCTCCGGCTGTTAAGAAAACTTCGCTGCGCTGAAAATGCGGCAGCGGCAGAGTGCGTGGAACAGCTGGAATAAGCACAATAAATTTTTACTGCGGAATTAATGCCGCAGTGAAGCGAACAACGTCAGAATGCAAACATAAACAGCTGCAGAAAAATAACGACAATAATTAACGACAATAAATAAAGACAGCTGATAACAATCGAAAAATAAAAAAAGCAGATGCATCAGTGTGCTTAATAATTCGCATAGGGTAATCTGCAGATGAGGTATTTCATGGAGCAGACAGTCCGCCTGGGCAACCGCAGTGCCTATGAATGGGTGGCTGCATTGCCGGCTTTTCTGGTGCTGGTTTTTGTGGTTATTCTCAATACCAGTCATGCCCTGCATGCACAGCTGTTGCAGCTGGGCGAAAATATCTGGGACGGCTATTTTCAGTTACGCAATGACCCGGTCGCGCCTGTCTGTAATCCGGCCATGGATATCGACAGTGAACTGGCGCGACTGATCCGTGAAGCAAATACTCAGGATGACGACTGGGATCTGTTTGAGGCCGAACCGGCAGATCCGCAGATAATGCGCCAGTCTTTGTTGGCCGCTCAAACCCAGTGTGTGCAGCAACACGAATTTTACAGCCAGACTTCACAGCGGATTACGCCTGCGGTTCAGGTATTCCGCACGCTGGAAAAAAGCATCGCCTCCTTCGGTGAGTTTGGTCTGACGGCGCAACGTATTATGCTGGCGGTGCTGGTGCTGATCTGTGGTATGACAGCACTGTTCCGCCGCCATCATATTGCTATCCGTCCTATGATCACCGCTATGGACTATCGCGTTGCGGCAACAGCGCAATTGGTTGCCAGCGCTATTCTGTTTTATTCCGTATACAGCTTTCGTGAAGTAGCGTTCAGTGCCGGTGTGGATGTGTCGTTACAGCACAGTATTCTGCACAATCTCTGGATTGCGGGATTCGGCAGTATCTTATTACTGAGTGTGTATCAGTTTCTGTTTATTCCCAAAGATGCAGAACCCGGAGGCAGCTTTTTAAAGGCGCAATTGTCGGTGCCTTTGTACGCCACCATGTGCATCATTTCCGGCGGCTATTTTATTGCCACCGGGCATACGGCAGGGATTGGTATTTATCTCAATCAGATGATGGAGCTGTCGCAGCTGTTCCTCAATGTCGGCCTGTACGTATGGATTGGCATGCTGCTGAAGCGCACAGAACTGGCGCAGGTGGTATTCAATATTTTCCGTCCATTTAAAATGGCACCGGAACTACTGGCCGTCGTCGTGGTTGCCATTGCCGCAATTCCGACCGCTTACACAGGTGCGTCCGGTATCTTCGTGATTGCGGTAGGCGGTCTGATTTATGCGGAATTACGCCGTGCCGGTGCGCGTCGGCAGCTGGCGCTGGCGGCAACCGCCATGTCCGGATCCTTAGGTGTGGTGTTACGTCCCTGTCTGCTGGTAGTGATTATTGCCGCACTGAATAATGAGGTAACCACGGATCAGCTATTTGGCTGGGGCGTGAAAGTATTTCTGCTGACGACTGTGCTGTTTGCCGGAATACCCCTGCTGACTGGCCGCAACAGCATCCGTATGGAAAAGCCCACCGTCGCCTTGCCGGAATTTATTCAGGCACTGAAACCTCTGATTCCCTATATCGTGATTATCGGCCTGACGCTGGCAGTTTATGGTCTGGCCTTAAACGCCTGGCTGGATGAATTTTCCGCGCCGTTTATTCTGCCGGTGTTGCTGCTGGTGATTCTGATTTATGAGCGTGCTGCGCAGGAAAAGGGGCTGCTAAAACGTGAAAATATAAACATTGAATACGTAGAAAACCGGCTGGAGAAATCCTGGGATGATCTGCGTGATGGCAATGACTCCATTGAGAAAACCATCCGCGAAGCAACCACAGAAACCACCGGACATATCGGTGCCTTACTGATGCTGATGGGATTGTCGGTGAGTATTGGTGGTGTGGTTGAACGCGCGGAACTGATGAGTATGGTGCCGACCACGTTTGAATCCGTATGGCTGGCGATGGCCTTACTGGTCGCCCTGCTAGTGGTGATCGGTATGGTGATGGACCCTTACGGCGCGGTCATTCTGGTCAGTGCCACCATCGCCTCCATTGCCTATGACAGCGGTATTCATCCAGTGCATTTCTGGATGGTCACCCTGGTTGCTTTTGAGCTGGGATATCTCAGTCCGCCGGTGGCGCTGAATCATCTGTTGACCCGGCAGGTGGTCGGGGAAGAAGAGGTGCGTCTGGCGAAAGAGGAAACGGCGGGGATGAGCTTCTGGTATCGCTATGAGCGTATTCTTCTGCCGCTGCTTACCATGGCTATTGCGCTGGCGATCGTCGCATTTGTGCCGCTGCTGATCAGTGAGCTGTAGTATTGATGGTTAGTACTGATGGTTTAGCATTGATGATTTAGTGCTGATACTGCAGAGCTGAGGGCCGGGTTTAAAGGAGAGCTGAGGGCTGCCTGGCATTTATTAAAAAAACCGATCTCAGAGCCCGGATTTTAAAGCCAGAGCCCCAGCCCGGTCGGCAACTAACCGACCGGACTGCAGCCAGGAATTACTGAACGTTCAAAGTGACTTCAGTGCAGCTGAATCTTAACGCTGGTGCCCGGCCCGAACGACACATCACGGATCACCACATCGCCCATATGATGGCCTTCGGTGCCAGCAACCCGGATATTACGGAAAGCAATCTGGCGGATACGGGTTGGCATCTGGATATCCAGCGAGCCGTCGGCGTTAATGGTGGTACGCGGGCCTGGTTCGTATTCCACCCCTGTGACTTCCATATCCGCATCGAGCAGGTTGGTGCCGGGAATCAGCGACGCCGCCAGCCCTTCCAGTGTGGTAATGGCGGTATCTTCATCCGAACTGAATGCGTTATTAGCATCTGAACCGCCGTTAGCGCTGCCGTTACCACTGTTCGTGCTGACGATATCCAGCATCCGCTCATAGGTATCGGTAACACCACGGGCTGTGATTGCGGATAAATCACTTTCTGACAGGCGCTGCATGCCACTGCGGCTGTTGATCATCTGTTCGGCGACATCGATATTGTCATCACTGATGCTGCTGGCATTCGCCATAAATGGCTGAAATGGGCCAACCAGCATGGCGGTAAAAGCGGCTACCAGGCGGTAGCGGGATTGCTTACGCAGCGCACTGTGCAGCTGTTTCTCCGTCAGCCAGCCTTTCTGCAGCAGTACTTCACCCAGACGTTTCCCTTCCGCAGACTGAATCGTCAGTGCTTCATCCAGCTGCTGGCGGGTAATAAATCCTTTATGTATCAGCAGAGTACCGAGACGGGACTTCTGCTGTATGTCCTGGCGTTTGTTCATAGCGTGACCTTTTCATTATTGTTATTCAGAGTCATATCCCATGCTGCCTGAGCCGGACAGACGGAACAAGCAACGGGAATCCCTGTATAACCCGACCTTCGCCGCACAGTCTTTGGGCTAATCGCGCCGTTTGATCTGCTAAATGGCTGTTCAATAAACTGAGTATAGAAGGCACACAGCAGTTCGCCGGGTGATGCGCTGCCTGTCTGGATAACAAGCTGACGAATAAGGTCTGGGGCCTGATTTATCGGGTTGCCTGCGCCATTCGCCGGGCAGATTGATGAACGGCTACATAACTCTGTTCCCACAGAGGATTTTGCCCACGGGTCATGGACCCCTATAATGTCGCCCCAATAAAACAGATTGCCTGTATCGACAGGCCATAACACATCGTATTCCGGAGACGCATTCGTATGAGCGAAGCACGCCACGTTAAGTTACTTATCCTTGGTTCAGGCCCGGCGGGCTACACCGCAGCGGTATATGCCGCGCGGGCAAACCTCAATCCGGTGATGATTACCGGTATGCAGATGGGTGGCCAGCTGACCACCACCACGGAAGTCGATAACTGGCCGGGTGATGTGGCAGGCGTACAGGGTCCTGAGCTGATGGACCGTATGAAAGCCCATGCCGAGCGTTTTGATACCGAAATCGTGTTCGATCAGATCAACGAAGTAGAACTGACCCAGCGTCCGTTCCGCCTGAAAGGTGACACTGGTGAATACACCTGTGATGCACTGATCATCGCTACCGGTGCCAGCGCCAAGTACCTGGGGCTGGACAGCGAAGAAGCGTTCAAAGGTAAGGGTGTTTCCGCCTGTGCGACCTGTGACGGATTCTTCTACCGCAAAAAGCCAGTCGCTGTGATCGGTGGTGGCAACACCGCTGTGGAAGAAGCGCTGTACCTGTCCAACATTGCGTCTGAAGTGATTGTGGTTCACCGTCGCGACAGCTTCCGCTCTGAAAAAATTCTGGCTGATAAGCTGATGGATAAAGCCGCCAACGGCAACGTGACCATTCACTGGAACAGCGAGCTGGAAGAAGTGCTGGGCGACGATATGGGCGTGACCGGTATGCGCATCAAAGACCGTGACAGCGGCGAAAGCAAAGACATCGCCGTGGATGGTGTGTTTGTGGCCATCGGTCATGCGCCGAACACAGGTATTTTTGAAGGCCAGCTGGACATGGAAGGCGGTTACCTGAAAGTGCAGAGCGGCTCCCACGGCAATGCGACTCAGACCAGCGTTGAAGGTGTGTTCGCGGCCGGAGACGTTTCTGACCACATTTACCGTCAGGCGATTACCTCTGCCGGCACCGGCTGTATGGCGGCGCTGGACGCAGAGCGTTATCTGGATAACCTGAAATAAGGCATCACTGTCTGTTCAGCAAAGCCCCGCAACAGCGCAATGCTGTTCACTTAAGCAGAGCAGCATTGCGATTCACCGGATAACGGGTTTTGCTTATCTTCACCATTCGAGGTCAGCTCGGCCTCGGGTTCTTTCTGTCCAGAAATAAATT